>CAZDTB010000011.1:0-23400 GCA_964508075.1 uncultured Planctomycetales bacterium | reverse complement strand
TCGCGGTCCGAAAAAAGCGGCCGCTCACTGCGACCGGCGGAAAACGTTTCGAAAGGCGACTCCCGATCCGGCCTTGATTCCTTGACCACGATCGACGAGTGGGTAAGAATAGAAGCGTTAGCGTGCATGTCGGCGGCCGGGGAAAGAGGTGCCGTGCATGTCTCGGTTAACAAGCTCGATCGAGCGCAGAACGAGGAGTCGGCTCGTCGGGGCGGCTGTCCTTTGTAGTGCCTGCATTATCCTTGCAGCATAGCGCAGGCGGCAGCGCGAGCGATGCTGACCGGAGGGTAACGGTATGCTGACCGACAACATTCTCGACCTGATCGGAAACACGCCGCTGCTGAAGCTCAACGGCGAGAGGATCTTTGCCAAGGCAGAGTTCCTGAACCCCGGGGGCAGTATCAAGGACCGCGTGGCGTTGGCGATGGTCGAGGGGGCCGAGCGGGACGGGCAACTGAAGCCGGGCTCGGTGATCGTCGAGCCGACGTCCGGCAACACCGGGATCGGTTTGGCGTTGGTCGGACGGCTGAAGGGCTACCGGGTAAAGATCGTCATGCCCGAGGGGATGAGCGTCGAGCGCAAGAAGCTCATCCGCGCCTTGGGCGCCGAGCTGATTCTGACACCTGATAAGGAAAGCCTGCCCGGCGCGGTGGCGCGGGCCGAGCAGATCGCGGCTGAGGATCCGCGCGTCTTCATTCCGAATCAATTCGAGAATCCGCACAATCCGCGGGTGCACTACCTGGAGACGGCCTACGAGCTTTGGCGCCAGTTGCGGGGCGATATCGCCTGTTTCGTCGCCGGCGTCGGCAGCGGCGGGACGCTCCAGGGCGTCGGCATGTTTCTGCGCGAGCGCAAGCCGGAAGCGAAGATCATCGCGGTCGAACCCAAGAACGTCTCCGCCCTGCTGGGCCATGAGCCCGGCCTGCACCAGATTCAGGGCATCGGCGACGGTTTCATTCCGGGCGTGCTGGACGTCAAGCTGGTCGACGACGTGATCGAGGTCACCGACGACGACGCCATCGAGACCACGCGCCAACTGGGCAGCGATAAGGGCCTGCTGGTCGGAATCTCCTCGGGCGCGAACGTCTGGGCCGCGCGTCAACTGGCCAGGAAGATCGAAGGCAACATCGCCACCGTCCTGCCCGACCGGGCCGAGCGCTACTTCAGCACGGCGCTGCTCTGACCATCTGTTGAAGCAGACGGCTGGCGCGGGAGTCCTATCTCGCACGCACTACTGTGGGAATTCCCTCACGCGTCCTTCGCAGCGTAGGAACCCTGCGCGCTGGTGACGTGAGCAGGGAAATCAGCTGTGAAGCAAGAGCGCCGCAGTGATTCCCACTGCGGCGCGCGTTCACTTCTCGTAAGCACCCGCTCTCGTTTAAGGGCAGGTGGTGCCGTAAACAGCGAGCAGCGCTGCCAAGTCGGATAGATCCACGTCGCCGTCGCCGTCGAGGTCGCCGTCCTCGTATTCAGCACCGCCGGTCAGGCCGTAATTGGCCAGGAGCTGCGCCAGGTCGGCCAAATCTATATCCCGGTCCCCATCCAGGTCACCGGGGCACTCCGCCACAATAGGATCGAGCGACAGATCGTCCCAGAAGACGGAGGTGGACTGGTTGGCGAACAAGTCCACGGCCGCGATGTTGAGCGCTCCCCCGCCGCCTCCCATCACGCCTCCGGTCCAGCCGTACTCGACCACGCACTCGTCATTGTAGTAGATCTGCGTCAGATCATCGTCCAGGTCGATGACGACCTGGACTTCAACCCACTCGTCGGGGATATACGGCACGTCGACCGTGTTGAGTCCATTGCCGTGGTAAACCTTGAGCATGCCGTCGTTGGAGTCGAAGTTCATCTGCACGGACCAGTCGGACTCCTCGTGCGGGCCGCCGTCGGCGTAGGTGTTCATCATGATGAAGAACGACCCCAGGAACGGATCGCTGCCACCCGAGACGAAATCTCCCGGCACGTAGCTCCAGGCGGTGAACGCCCACTTACCCGAGTCATACCCGGAGAACTCGTGCACGAGGTCCGAGTTCCCGGCAATGTCCACCGAGTGGGGCGGGCTCAGCGACTGGGCGTCGGTGACGTACGCCGTCCCGGCCGGATCATTATCCCAGCCTTTCCAGCCGCTCTGCCCGTGCAGGTCGCTGCCGTTGGCGTAGTAGTCAAAGTCCTCCGTCCACGGCATGGGGATTATCTGCCCGCGTATTTCGCCCTCGGGATACTCCATCGTGCACAGCTTGATGTAGGTATCCCCGTGTAATAGGGCCTCGGTGTATTCCAGGGGGAACGCGGCCTCCTCGACCACCCGCGCGATGGCGAGGCCGTCGAGATCCGTCCACTCGTAGCCCGACCCTAGGTCAAAGATGGGCGGGCCGTTGGTCCCTTCGGCTCCAAGGTGAATCGCCGACGAAATGAGCTGCTCTTGGCTGATGCCGTGCACGACGATCCCCAGGTCGAGGGTGCTGTCCGGCGTGTGGACGGTCACGACGCTCGCGGCCACCGCCGGGCTGTCAGTTGGCGGGACCACCTCCTGTCCGTTCGGTGCCGGGCGAAAGGTCGGACAAAGGTCCGGCGGGGGGTCGTGCACGGCCAGACTCGCGAACACCGCGGCGTTCGGGCTGGCGGCCAGCAGCTCGATGAATATGTCGGGGTGGAGCCACGGTCCCGGGTGCAGTATGCGAGCGTAAGCCCACGCGCGGGGCGCTGGTATCCCCGGGGTGACCGTGAGGGCGTACGGGTGGAACGGACCCGGCGCCGACTCGCCCGGGCAGAGGGCGATGAGGTGCTGCGCACTGCCGGCCACGGCGGCCGCCGGAGCACCGGCCCACGTGTAGGGTGAGGCCCAGTAGATCCCGCCCGGAGTGATGGGATGAACGATCCCGTCCGGGGGGACCAGCAAGTGCACACCGATCTGGATATACCTCTGGGGGTTCTCGACCTTGAGCCAGGCAACGGGTCCACCAAGGGTCAGGGGGCTCAGCAGCAGCGCGGCGAGCACCGCTAGAGCAGCAATACGCTTCCGTGAGCCAAGATTGATACAGGACATGTCGGACCTCCTTGTGGCCTCAACGAGCTGACGACACGACGCGGAGCCCGGCTGTGGCCTCGGCAGCCCGGCCCGTGCTTGTTGCGTTCCCAAAAGACTTGTCAGATCTTCCTGCAGCCCGCCTGTAAAACAGTCTACGACCGGTCTCGTGTACGGGTCAATGCTAATTTCAGTTGAAAAAGCCGGATGACGCTCAGTTCCCGCCGATAAGCGCCTTGACGCGCTCGACCGCGTTGGCGGCGTCGTAGCCGTAGGCGTCAGCGCCGATCTCCTCGGCAAAGTCGGCCGACA
Organism: uncultured Planctomycetales bacterium; assembly: GCA_964508075.1. Taxonomy (GTDB): domain Bacteria; phylum Planctomycetota; class Phycisphaerae; order UBA1845; family Fen-1342; genus JALSRY01. The sequence continues at coordinate 20,060 of CAZDTB010000011.1, read as the reverse complement.
CCGGCGCGCCGCCGACGATCACCTTGACCTTGCCGGCGAGTTCTTCCTCTGCGACGCGGTCGATCACCCTCTGCATCGCTGGCATAGTGGTGGTGAGCAGTGCGGACATGCCGATAACGGCGGCGGCGTGCTCGCGGGCGGCTTGGATGAACTTCTCCGGGGCAACATCGGCGCCGAGATCGACGACCTCGAAGCCGGCCCCCTTGAGCATGATCCCAACCAGGTTCTTGCCGATGTCGTGCAGATCGCCCTGAACCGAGCCGAGCACGACCTTGCCACGCGACGGGATGCCTTCCTTGAGCAGCAACGGTTTGAGCTGGTCCATGCCGGCATACATGGCTCTGGCCGCCATCAGCACCTCGGGCAGGAAAATCTCGTGGTTCTTGAACTGCTCCCCCACCGTGTTCATGCCGGCGATCAGGCCGTCGTCGAGAATCTGCTTCGGCGGCAGGCCGTCCGCGATGGCTTTCTCGGTGAGGCTTGACACAGCCTCATCGTCACCCACCAGCAGTCTCTCTGAAATCTCCGCCAAAACACCCACTTCAGTTCTCCTTGCGCGCGGCGGCGCTCATCCTGCCCGCAGTGCCCGTATTCTTTCACGGCAGCCGCGCGACTCGCACGAGCTGCAACAGCGATAGGACATCGGAAAGTCGTGAATCTCCGCGGGTCCGGCGATCAGGACGCCGGAGACCGACTTCAACGGCTCCATCAGATAGCTCTCGCGCAGCGTGACCCCTACTTGCTCGGGACGCAGCACCTCAAAGAGTCTCTTCTGGCCGCTGATGTGCCAGCCGCAGTAGCCCGGGCTATACCCCAGGACGCGCGTCGCGGACGTGCTCCGCCCGGCGCGTAAGAGCGTCTCACCAAAGCGGCGCTCGGCGACGGAAGCTAACTTGTCCGCGGCCGCCGAGGCGGCCGAGTCCAGCATCGCCCCGAGTGCCAGGTCGCCGGCGGCGAAGCGCTCGTCGATTTCGCGGCCGATACGTGGTCCCAGCGTGACGACAAAGAGTGCGAGGTTGTCGGCCCGCGTGAAGATATCGCCGACGGGCGTACGGGATTCGTTTAGACCTTCGCCGCCGTACACCGTCTCGAACTCGTCCTTCGAGGTCTCCCGCAGAACTCCCGTGGGCGCGGCAACCTTCGCCAGGAGCCCGAGCGCGGCGGCGTACAGGGTTTCGATCGACGCGGGAATGTCCACCCTGGCCGGGATGCCTTGGTTCTTGAGAACTTCCACCCGGTCCGGTCGCAGCCCGTCGGTCGAAAACGCGAGTATCTTGCTCATAAACTGGTATGTGGCAGACGGTCCATGCCGAAGCGCCGAGCCTCGTGCTCCATCCGTTTGGCAAGCTCGACCTTGATGTCCTCGGATAACCCTGGTGGCTGGTGGTCGGCCAGAGACCGCTCGACTTCCCGGTGAGCACGCTCGCCCAGGGGGATGCCGCCCTCTTCCTGCCAGCGCGAACGATTTGCCCGGTCAATCGTCGGGCCCGGGAAGTAGTGTTCCTCCTTCAGATGCCGACGCGTGTGCTTGGCGATCAGCAGGTGTTGCTCCTTGAGCAGCTCCTCGAAGATCGGCTGGGCCGGGAAGTCATCTTTCGGCTCGATACCGGCGATCATCCGCAGCGTCATGCCGGCGATCTCGTTGTCCAACACGAGCTTCTCCAGGCTCAGGCAGCTTTCGAAATCGAGCATGCCGGGGCCGGAGATGTTGTTGATTCCCGCCAGGGCGGCCAGCGTCGCCCCCATCGACGATTCCAGACCCGCCTGGGCGTCGAGCTGCTTGGCGTCACTCAGCCCGATGTACGCCTGCGTCGGCAGACCCAGATGCTTGCCGATCTCATTGCACGCGCAATCGATCATCATCGTCTCGATCGCACCCATCGGCGTGGTCTCGTAACGCACGTCGAAGATCGCCGGCGAGCCGCCCCAGAGCACCGGCGTGCCCGGGCGGGTGAGCTGACTGATGACCAGACCGCTGAGCGTCTCGGCAGTATGCTGTATCAATGAGCCGACCAGCGTGACCGGGGCGACAAAGCCGGACAACGGCATCGAGATGTACTCGACCGGGATTCCATACTTGGCGCAATCGACGACATTCTGTGACGTAACGTCGCTCCACTTGAGCGGTGCCGTCGGACAGCACGAGAAGACGGTCAGCGGCTTGGCCCGCAACTCCTCTTCCGAGCCGCGCACCGCCAACTGGAGATCGCGCATGATGTTGAACGCGTCGATCGTGAATGCACCGGTCACCACCGGCTTCTTGCAGAACATCAGGCTCAGGAAGAGCCGGTAGCTGTCGGAGATGTTCTGGTGCACGTCCGCCGGGACCAGCGCGGTGCTTTGTGACGCGATGTGGTCGAGCCGGCTGACGACCTTGACATACTCGACGTAGTCGGCGGTGGTCGGCTTGCGGATCGCGTCGCTCGCGTAGTCGAGCACGTGAATCGCGGCCGAGCCGGGCGTGAAGTATACGTTGTGCCCCAACAGGTCGTGGGTCTGCTCACCGAATGTGTCGTAGAGCTTGAACGAGCCCGGAGCAGCGGCGAGCGCCTGGTCGATGATGGCGTCGGTTAGCAGGACGCGGCGGCTTTCCGCATCGGCCTTCGCGCCGTGATCGGAAAGCATCGAAACGACGCCATCGTTGTGGATCTCCACGCCGAGCGTGCCGAGGATGGCGCGCGCCTCCGCGAGGATGCGCTGCAACAACTCGTCGCTCAGGAACTTAACGACAGGCCTCATTACAAGCTCCCACGAGCCGCGCTGCAGCTCGGCGTTCGCGCGCCGTCGACCGTGCTTGATCGATCATATCACAAACCTGGGGGTTCGGCTCACCGGCGCTGCATGGACACGACGCGAAGCGCGTCCGCGAAGGCTGCCGGGCCGCGGGAAAGCCGGGCTTCGCACCCGGTGCAATCGTGGCGGGTAGCGATCAGGCTGCTCAGCACGCCGAGATCGTCGCACGCGTTCCAGAGCACGGCCCCCTGGAGGCAGCCGTCACGGAAGATCAGGCGGCGGGAGCTATTCCTGCGTCGATCCTGATGGGCGTGCAGTTTGCAGCCGTCGCCGTCCGTCATGCGCGTGAGGCCGACGGCGCCGAGCGTGTTGCCGAAGATGGTGGTGACGTTGCGATTCAGGCCGCCGGTCCACTCGGTACGGCATCCGATCATGTTCAAGCCGGCGATGCGTCCCTGCTCACAGGCATTGGTCCAGGTGCCGTAGCAGGTTTTGCGGCCGGTGACGCAGTGCGTCGCCTGCGTGACGTCGCCGGCGGCGTAGATGCCGGGCACCGACGTCTGCATGGTCTCGTCCACGAGAATGCCGGTGTCGGTCGCGATCGGTGTCTTGCGAACCAGTTCGAGGTTGGGCCGCGTGCCCTTGCCGATGATGATCAGGTCGGCCAATTGCCGGCGGCCGTCCGCAAGGTAAACGGCGAGGGGCGAACTGTGTCTGCCGTTGTGGGCTTCGATGCCGATCGGCGCGGCACCTTTGACGACTTGCACGCCGCCGGCGTGCAGCACGCGCTCGGCGAGAGTGGCTGTGTACGCGTCGGCCAGTTGCGAGAGGATCTGCTTCGAGCGCACGAGCAACGCCACACGCATGCCACGCTCGACGAGCGCGGTCAGAGCCTGCAGACATACCGGCCCCCCCCCCAAGAAAATCGCGCACGGTCGGCGCCCTGATTCGGCCAGCAGATCATTGGCCTCGGCGTAGCGCAGGATCGCGACAGCGTCATCGAGATCGCGCAGGCAGAAGACGCCGGGGAGATCGATACCGGGCAGCTTCGGGCGCTCCGCGAGCGCGCCGGTCGCGATCAGGAGACGGTCAAAGGGGATGCGCTTGCCCGCTCCGTTGCGTTTAGCAACGACCTGGCTTCGCCGACTATCGATGGCGGTTGCCCGGTAGCCCAGGAGGGCTTCGACTCGCATCCGTTTATACCAGTCGTCACCGTGCAGAAAGAGATCGTCGCGAGCGACTTTTCCTGCCAACAGGTAGGTAAGCATGATGCGAGAGTACGGTCGATGCGTCTCCGCCGCGATCAGCGTGATGCGCGAGCGTCGGTCGCGCGCGCGAATCGCCTCGATTGCCGCCAGGCCGGCGGCGCTGTTGCCGATGATGACCAGACGCGACACCGGACCTCCTTCGACGTTCCCGGAGTGAATTCCAGAACGCTTTTCGATCGATTGTAGCGGCCCGCGCCTCGCGCGGCCGATGCCTGCTCGGGTGGCCCATGGCCTTAGCCGTGGGGGACTCGAATCACTGCCCTACTTGCGTGAGTCAGCAGGTCGGCGTACGTGCTCGGCCTGTGGTTCGATTCGTGCCCCCCACCGCTGAAGCGGTGGGCCACCCCCCTATGGGGCGCCGTCCCATAGGGCACTCATCCACTGACCGGTTGAAAACCGGTCCCACGGTAACCCGGCCGGTGCGGGCCCCGACCGCTACGTCGGGCACGGAGACCCGACGCTACGTCAGGCGCTGAGATCCGACGCTGCGACCCAGGACCAAGTCTCGACGCTACAAACCGAGCGCTGCGCGTTTTGCCTTGGTCGGGCGGCCATCCGGGTTCCAGCCGCGGAGGCGATAGTATTCGCCGAGCATTTTTTCGAGCGGGACGGTCTTGCCCTTGGCCGGTCCCGCGGGCATCGGCTCGCGGAGCATGCGCTTGGGCAGTGTGTCGTCCTTCTTGGTGAAGCCGGCGCGGAGGTTGAACAGGCGCTCGAGGTTCCAGACGCGCTCGCCGGCCTGCATCATCTCGTCGAGGCTGTAATCGAAGCCGGTGCTGGTCTGGAGCATCGCCAGCAGCTCCGGCGCGCCGATCGAGAACGTCGTGAACAGGCACATGCCGGAGGAATCCAGGGCGGCGGTGAGGTCCTGGAAGGCGATGTCCATCGCCGCCTTGCCCTTGGGCGTGAGCGGGTCCATCTTCTCCGGGTTGCCGAGGATCTCCGGCGCGATCATGTAGCCGCGGACGTGACAGGCGCCGCGGTTCGATGTCGCGTATTGCAGGCCCATGCCGAAGGCTCCACGCGCGTCGTACGCCGGGAATTCCTGCTTCTTCACACCCATGAACAGATCGGGTCGCTTGAACTTCGCCGCCACGCGGGCACCACCCTCGGCCAGAATGTCGCCGAAGCCGCGGCGGTAACCGATTTTGGTCATCATATCCACCAGGGCGGCGCCGTCACCGAAGATGAGCGTGCGGCCGACCTGCTTCTTGGTGATCACGCCTCTCTGGTACAGCTCCATGGCACAGGCGATGGTCGCCCCCGCCGAGATCGTGTCCATGCCCAGCTCGTTGCAGATGTAATTGGCCTTGGTGGCGGCGGCGAGGTCGCTCACGCCTACGTCGGCACCCAGCGCCCAGACGGTCTCGTACTCCGGACCTTCGCCGGAACCGGCGTACTTGCCGTCGGTCACGCGCGTCACGCGCCCGCAAGCAATCGGGCAACTGACGCAGGCCCGCGGGCGAACCAGAATCTGCTCGGCGATCGTCTCGCCGCTGATCTTCCCGGCTGACTCAAACTGCGGTTGCTGGAAGTTGCGCGTGGGAAACAAGCCCTCGGCGTTGATGACGTTGACCAACACCGCCGTGCCGAACTTCGGCAGACCTTCGCCGGTCACCGCGCCGGCCTTGAGCTTGTCGAGCGCGTCAAGACAGGCGGCTTTGAACTGCTTGGGCTGGGCGGCGGTCAATCCGCCCGAGCCGCGGACGGCGATCGCCTTGAGGTTCTTTGACCCCATCACCGCGCCGACGCCCGAACGGCCGGCGGCCCGGTTCTTATCGTTGAGGATGTTGGCGAAGCGGACGCGTTTCTCGCCGGCGGGCCCGATGATGACGCACTTGAACTCGTCGCCGAGCTGCTCGTGCAGCAGGTCCTCGGTCTCGTGAACGTTCTTGCCCCAGAGCTTACCAGCCGAACACAGCTCGATCTCATCATCATCGATAACGAGCATCGTCGGTTTCTTCGCGGCGCCTTCCAGCACAACCATGTCGTAGCCGGCGTACTTCAGCTCGGGGCCGAAGTTGCCGCCACAGTTCGAACAGGCAATCGTCCCGGTCAGGGCACCCTTGGTCACGACCATGAAGCGTCCGCTGGCGACGGCCGACGTGCCGGTCAAAGGCCCGGTCGCGAAGATCAGCTTGTTCCGCGGTGAGAGCGCGTCCAACTTGGGATCGACTTCATCGAACATGATCTTGGTGGCCAGACCGCGCCCGCCGATAAACGCCCGGGCCGCGTCCATGGGGATCGGCTCGGTGCTGATGGTCCCGCTGGTCAGATTGACTCTCAGGATCTTGCCGGCGTATGCGTGCATCATGACGTCACCTCCTTCAGCGAGTCACGCAGGCGGTTGGCGTAGGCCTGGCGGGCGGTGCGGGTGGAACGTTCCTCGACCTCATAGCACAAAGCCTTCGGAGCACAAACTCGCACGCACTCCGGCTCGCCCCCGCACAGGTCGCACTTGCGGGCTTTGCCATCCCAATAGTTGATCGCACCGAACGGACACGCCAGCGCGCACATCCGGCAGCCGACGCAGCGTTCTTCGATCACGAGCACGGCGTTGGTCTCGGCGTCGCGTACTAGCGCGCCGGACGGACAAACCGGGATGCACGGTGCATCGGCACACTGCATACACACCATCGGGATGTAGACGGCGTCCTCGGGATAGATCGCCACGCTGATGTGCGAGCGCGACGGGCGAAACTCGCCGCCGTGACTCGCGGAGCACGCCAGCTCGCACAATCGGCAACTGGTGCAGAGGTCAGGATTGACCGTGAGTGATTTCACCTTGGACATTGGATTTGCTCGCTTGCAGCACGTTTAGGTTGATCGCTTGACGCGCGGGTGCGCGAAACCCAAGTATACGTGTTTTGGTACCTTCTTTGCGGCGCGGCGTCAAGGTTGAGTGGTGCGGGGGCTCGCGGGCCACCTCTCACAGCGGGCCGCTAGGCGTAGGCCTCGGACGTACCGGTCTTCCGTGGGCCTCTTTCGCGCGCCGCGCGCTCGGCATAGCCGCTTTCGCGGAAGGCCTGAAGCGGGTCGGGCGGCAGCTTGCGGGCCCGGCGATACTCGGCCAGCAGCGGACGCACGTCGGTCAGATACGCGTCCTGCACGACCCGCTCAGCCAACACCAGATCTTCGCGCTGTTGTGCCTGCGCCAACGCCTGGTAATCCACCAGCAGCGCCTTGGCGAAATGCTCCTGCGCCGCCATGACGGTCTGGATCATCGCCTCGATCTTCGGCTTGAGATTGTGCGACTGGTCGACCATGTACGCGATCTCCAGGTCGCCATCGAGCTCGGTCTCGGCCGAGACGATTTCGTGGAAGACGCGGAAGAGCTGATAGGGGTCGATACTGCCCATCGTCAGATCGTCGTCGGCGTACTTCCGATCGTTGAAGTGAAAGCCGCCGAGCATCTGCTCGTCGATCAGAAACGCGACGATCTGCTCGATGTTGCACCCGGGCAGGTGATGGCCGGTGTCGACGAGGACCCTCGCCTGCAGCCCGGCGTGCCGCGCGAACGTGCACGCCATCCCCCAGTCCGCGATGTCCGTGTGATAAAACGCGGGCTCGAACGGCTTGTACTCGATCAGCATGGTCATGTCGGGCGGCAAGGCCGCGTGGACCTCGCGCAGGGCCTCGTGGAACCAGCGCTTGCGTGCCCGAATGCTCGCCTGGCCGGGGTAGTTCGTGCCGTCGGCAAACCACAGGCTCAAGACGCGGGAGCCCACCTGCGTGCCGATCGCGATACTGTCAAGGATGTGCCGCAGCGCGCGCTGCCGGATCTCCGGATCGCGGTTGGCCAACGACCCGTACTTGTAGCACTGGTCCTGAAATACGTTCGGATTGATCGCTCCGATCCGCACGCCGAGCCGCTCGGCCGTCTGCGCTACCTCGGATGGATGCACATCCTCGGGAAAGTCCCACAACACGTGCACCGCAACGCTCGGACAGCAGCCGGTGTAACGGTGGACCTCGGCGGCGTCCGCCAGCTTCTCTTCCGTGTTAGTGGCGGCCGCGCCCTGCCTGAACTTGCCGAAGCGCGTGCCGGTGTCGGCATACCCCCACGAGGGCGTCTCGATCTCGAAGCGACCCAGACGCTCGACCAAGGTCTGCTCATCCACGTGAGGCGGAAGCTTCATGCCAGTACTCCAGAGCCGATGTCTCAGTCCCCACGCCCTACCGCTCGCGCGCTCTCCGCCGCAATTGCCAGAGCGTGCCGGCGACGAAATACACCAGGGTCGGCACGATCAGCCACGTCTTGAACCAGGCGAGCTGGTCCGCATAGCTCTCCGTTCCGGTGAGGTACACGCCGAGTGCCATCACAACACAGGCGCACAGCGCCGCCAGGGCGATCAACCCGCTGATCCAGAAAACCGGGTCGCCGTGTGTCCCGCGCCCCGCCGTCGCGGTTGCGCTTTCGCGGGCGGGTTTGGGCCGCGCTTCGGATTCGCGCGCCGCTCCGGGCGGCTCCTTCGCGCCGGCCAGCGCGGCCAGCACGATGTAGAGCACGACGGTAAGCACATACACCGGAATGAACAGGAAAAACAAGTGCAGCGTGTCGGTCAGGTACAAGCCCAGCGCCAACGCCATGCCGGCTACCCACGCAACCACGGCCGGCCAATTGAGTAGCAGTTTCCGGTGATGAGCCCAGTAGCGCGTCAGACCGATCCGCGGGAACACCCAGTGCTCGGTGATCACGATCGCGCCGGCGGGCACCAGCAGCAGTCCATAAACCCCAACGAAGTTCAGCAGTTCCGTGAACACAAAGGGAAAGCACGCGATTATGGTCGTGATTGCTCCCACCACCAACGTCACCGCCCACCGCGGCCAATCGGGCGTGACGGCCTGCAACGCCAAGCCCGCCCGGTAGAGCGTCGGGTTCGATGTCGTCCATCCCGCGATCACGACGGCGATCGCGCCGGCAGCCCCCAACGCCTGATACGCCACCGCGCCGGAGTCCAGCTCCGTCAGCGGCGTCTTCAGCGCCAGCGCCGCGCCCGCGCCCATGATCCCCGCCGCGATCCACGCCAGGTAGTGCCCCAGAAACATGCCGAATGCCGAGAAGAAACCATAGCTCGTTCGCCGGGCGTACCGGAAGATCGCCATGTCCGACAAACCAATGTGCATCGCCAGATTGCAGATCCACGCGAACGCAACTACGTGCCAGAAGCCGATCAGCGGCGGTCCGCCGTCCGGCGTCTGTCCGATCCACACGGCCTGCTCACCCATTTCCCAGAACTGTGCGAAGCTGCGCACCGGCCCGACGCCCATGATTTCACCCAGCGCCGGCAACATCACCAGCGCACCGGCCACGAACATCAACAACATCCACGGCGAGCAGACCGTGGCGAACGCGGCCAAACGCTTGAAGCCGGCGATCGCGAGCGTGACCACCACGGCCCCTACTACGCACACCGCCACCACGAAGCGCCAATCGGTCGGATACCACTGCGTCTGCGCCGGAATCCCGAAGGGAATCCGCACGGCCGACGCGGACACCGTGATCATGCAGCCGGCGAGAACGCAGAACAGAGCCGCGTTCAGCACGTTGTAGATCAGCGTCAGAAACGGGCCGCCAATCTTCCGCAGGTACCAGTACAGCGTCAGGCGGGTCTGCACGGCGATCGGCGCGCAAACCAGCGCCCAACTCAGAACCGCCAGCAGGTTACCGATCGCCAAACCGACGACAACGTCCACCACCCGGGCCCCCCACGTGACGAACAGCGCCCCGATGACGAACTCGGTGGCGGCGACGTGCTCGCCCGCGAACGCGCCGGCGAAATAAGCTCCGCCACAGAGCTTGTTCTCCGAGACCGGCTCGCGGTCGAATTCGTACAGTCGGTCCAGGCGTTTGACAACGGAACCGGCGCGGTCAGGGGTTGGCATGGGACTTGTTTCCTTCGTGAGACTGTTGATCCATCCTGCCTTGACGAGCGCTACTCTACCACCGTGGCAAGGCAGCGCCGACAGGGGCCTATCCCCCTAACACGGATCTGACGGCGGGAACCGCGCCTGAGGCGCCCCGCGGGCCGGCGTTCACAAGCTCATTCGCCGGTCCGCACAAGCTCAGTGGCTTGTGTTCGATCCTACGGCGCCGAGGCGTCATTACAGCCTACCAGCCACGGCATACGTTCGCACAGGCCGCGTCTGACAGCGGAGAGGTACGCGTAGAGGTGTTGGCCCGGCTGATGGGGCACGCCGACACGAAGACGACGGGGTTCTACTTCAAGGTCCGGGACCGGCGGGCGCTGGCGGCGGCGAAGACGATCAAGTTGAAGGTTTCTTAGCGTGCGCGTAGTCCGCCAACGTCTTGACTGATTCCGTTAGCGCCTGGTTGTCCTTCAACGCTTCGGAGAGCCTCTCGGCGAACTCGGTCAGGACTGTCCGAATCGCCGTCGCTAGTTCGAGACACTTCTCGTCGGGCTCTGCGTGAATGTTGGCACTGAGCACGTTGTGTAACAGGGTGAGCGGGTTCTTGCCTTGAACGTGGATGGAGGCGGGGATTGCCGTCTTGATACTCTCAACAGCCGCGGCAAACTTCCGCTCTTTCTTCGCGGCCTTGATCTGCTCCAGCAATTCGGGGTCGGCTTTCTCTCTCTCCGCCACCTTTCGAATCTCGTTAAGCAGCTGGTTCTTCTGATTCTCCACGACCCGTCGGTAATACGCAAACGCTGCGATCCCGAGCCCCTGATCCTCGGCACAACGACCCTTCATGAAAAGCTCTCGGTCCTCCCGAACCATACTCACGAGCTTTGACGGAAGGGGAGGACCAAACGGAGGCAACTCACCGAGCTTATAGACGTCTGCATCAGTTTCGTTGACAAAGTGTGTGCGGAGGGCGTAGACCTTCCGCTCCTTGTTACAGTTCTTACACAGATAGTGGATGAGCAAGTAGTCCTGATTCTCATCCGATCTCGAGCCATCGGGGACTACGCACGTAAAAAACCGATTCCCTTTGCACCGAGTGCAATGCAGCGACACGTCGGGCAGTTGAACGAGAATTCGGGTTGCCGGCAGAGGGAGCGAGCTGAGGCCGGCGCCAAACGGTTTCTCAAACTTGCTTACGCTCGAGATGCGAACCTCTCGACCGGGCGGCACTTCCATCAGGAAGGTTGCGAGGCCCGTTGCCTGTGTTTGATCGTGATCGTCACGTTGTGCTGTTGTGGTGCCCATTGGCTGCCACCGGATGCCCAAAAGGGGGAACCCTGTTGAAAAGGGGAAACCCACGACAACAGCGAGACTCATAGCCGTTGTAAGGCTCTCTATTTCAGTGGCTTACATTCGGGGCGACAGGATTCGAACCTGCGACCTTCTGCACCCCATGCAGACGCGCTAACCAGACTGCGCCACGCCCCGGGGGCCTTATCTTCACCTTACGCCGGTGAGCCGCGGGAGTCAACCGCGTTTCGCTCCCGACGGCGCCCGTGTTTGCGGTCACGCCAGAGATGGATCGCCAGGATGGCCACGCCGCCGACCAGCAGCACGTCGGCGAAGTTGAAGACCCAGGGCCAGACTTCGCGGCCGCCGAACCAGCGGGTCGGGATCTTGATGAAGTCGCGGACGAACCCGATCTCGTCAGGCATCTCGCCGACGGGAACAGTGAACGTGCGGCCGGCTTCGGTCGGCGGATAGGCCTGGATGATGACGCCTTGCGCATTCTGTCCCGTTTGGACCATGTAGACGGGTCGTCCGCCGAGCGGCCAGGGCTTCTCGAGCAGCTTCACGCTGACCCGGTCGTACATGTTTCCGAGGGCGCCGGCCAGGATGCCGCCGAGGGCGAGCTGCAGGGCCCAGCGTCGTGGTGAACTCTGGGCGAACATCCAGAAGACCAGCAGCAGGGCGCAGATGGAGGCGATCAGAAAGAGCAGGGTTTGCCCGCCGCCGATGCCGAAGAGCGCACCCGAGTTGAGCATGGTCTGGAATTCGAGCACGTGGGGGATGATGACGCGCGGCTGGTGCCCCTGCCCAAGCGTGTGAAAGGCCCAGTGCTTGGACCAGAGGTCGAGCGCCAGGCCGAGCATGGCGACGCTGAGGAAACGCAAGTAGGACGGGAGATGCATGAGGACCTGCGCTCCGGCACGAGGCTCGGCAGCGCTGCGTGCGGCGGAAGACGCGGTCGCGGCTTCGTTCGGGTTTGGCTGGCGATCGGGCGGTGCGCTCAAGAGGCTACAATCCGCTGCTCCGCCGGCCCTCTTCCTGGGCCAGCACATACTCGTAGCAAAACCTGACCCAGGGCTGCGCCTTGAGGCGGGCCTTGCCGATCGGTTTGCCGGTCGCCTCACAAACGCCGTAGGTTCCGTCGTCGATCCGACCGAGGGCTTCGTCGATCTCTCGCAGAAGCGTACGCTGGCTCTCAATCAGCCCCAGCGTGAATTCCTTCTCGTAGTTGTCGGTTCCGAGGTCCGCCATGTGGATGGGCATGCTCGACAGGTCTCCGGCGGCTTCGCGGCGGTTCTCGCTGAGGGCCTGCTGCTGGAGCGTTGAGACGTCGCCGACAAGCTGGGCGCGCTTGGCGAGCAGCAGCTCGCGGAACTGATTCAGGTCCTTATTTTTGAGGGGGCTGCGCCGCTCGACCGGAGCATCGAGCAGAGTGGCGTTGGCGGTCGGCTCGGGGACCGTCGTGGGCCCGGGGGCTCTGGAGGTCGGCTTTCGGGTGGTCTTGCGAACCGTCTTCTTGGAAATCTTCCTGGCCCTGGTGGCTGCGCGCGGCTTGGCGCGCTTGCGATTGGGTTTGCTGGCAGTCTTCTTTGCGGCTTTACTCGTGCTCGCCCTGCGGGAGGCGGTCTTGGGTACAGCCTTCTTCGTGGTGGCAAGCTTCTTGCGCCTGGCCGCGCTCTTCTTACCAGCCGCCGGCCTCTTGGTTGTCTTCCTGGCGTTCCGCTTGGCCACTGCTGATGGTCCGTAAGGGCTCGGGATCGCGATAAATGCTTGTGAAAGCAGCCCATAGGCGCCCGACGCGCTGCCAGAAGGCGATTATGATATGCCGCGCCGGATACCCTGTCAACCGACCGCTGACGCTTACGCTCAGAATACCGGTTCGATCGCTCTCGAAGTCACGCGTTGGCTCGCGGTCCGCCCGCCTCGTCGCGGAATTCGATTGAGGCACCACCGCTCGGGTGAGTACGGAGCAGTCTGGCGGGCCGGCTCCGGGAGGGCTGATAATCGTTGACGATCGCCTGCTCGATCTGTGGGACGCTGGCTTCATTTGTGAGGGCGACGACGCAACCGCCGAACCCCCCCCCGGTCATGCGGGCGCCGAGGACGCCGTCGACGGCGGTGACGATGCGGACGAGCTGGTCGAGCTCGCGGCAGGAGACCTGGTAGTCATCGCGGAGCGAGTGATGCGATTCCGTCATCAGCCGGCCGAAGCCAATTAGGTCTCCGGCGCGCAGGGCCGCGGCGGCGGCCAGCGTGCGCTCGTTTTCCGAAGCGACGTGCCGGGCGCGCGCGGCCGGCAAGCGGTCCATCTGCTCGAAGTGCGCACAGACCGCGTCGAGCGAAACGTCGCGTAAGGCGCGGACCCGCTGATCGCGCCGCCGGAAGTATTCGACGGCCCGGCGGCATTCCTGCTGGCGACGGGCGTATTCGCCGCTGGCCAGCTCGTGCCGGACCCCGGAATCGATCACAACGAAAACGTGCTCCCGGAGCTCGCAGGGAATGTGCTGGAACTCACGGGTGCGGCAGTCGAGCAGAAAGGCGCAGCCGGGTTTGGCCAGGAGGGAGACGGATTGGTCCATCAGGCCGCACGGGACGCCGGCGAAGTCGTGCTCGGCCCGGCGGCACAGGTCGATCAACTCGTTGGCCGGGAGCGAGATGCGAGCCAGATGGCTGAGGGCCAGCGCGGCGGCGGTTTCGAGGGCGGCGGAACTGGAAAGTCCACCGCCGGGTGGAACGTCGCTTTCAATCAGCAGGTCGAAGCCGTCAAGGCGGGTGCCTCTTTGGCGGAGCAGGGCGGCGACACCGGCGACATAGGCGGTCCAGTGTGGGATGCGCTCGGCTTGCCAGTCTTCGATCGGCCAACTCTGCTGGTCGTCGAGCTCGGTCGAGTAGGCGCGCGCGGTCTGGTCTTGGCGGGGGGCGGCGGCGACCCACGTCTCCTGCTCGGTCGCGATGGGCAGCACGAAGCCGTCGTTGTAGTCAGTGTGCTCGCCGATCAGGTTCACGCGCCCGGGAGCCCGGGCCACGACGAGGCCAGGCTGCCCGAAGCGAGCGGAGAAACGGTCGCGGATTTCACAGCAACTCATGGCAGGATCATGACCCGGCAGTCGTGCGTCGAAGCACACGCGACAACTCGCGGGCTCCGCCCTCGCCCAAGCAACTTTTCGCCCGTCGGCCGTCGGCGGTCATGTTGGCAACGTATGGCGTGAACGCACGCCGGGCAAGGGGTTGCTGAGATAAGGGATCTTGCGATCCGCGCCCGGGTTCCCGGAGCCGATCCCACACTTGGTGTAGGACCGGTCTCCGACTGGTCAGAGAGGCAGGCCGAAGACCTGTCCCACAGTTATGGGATGAGCTCTAGGCAAATGACGCGCCTTGACTGCGACTGCGGTCTTGGAGGCGTGGCAGCTAACAAATCCACGATCGATACGCAACAGGACAGAATCCGTCGCTGTGCTCGCACTGACGATAGACCCGCTCGGAATTGCCACGGCTGCTGGAGGTGGTCCCATCGGACGCGTCGGCGTTAGGGTCTTCCAGGCCGAACAGGGGGCGGAAGAGGTCCTTGAGCAGGTCGACAAAATCGGTGTTCTGCAAAGATCCCGCCACGGTGAGCGAGGTGAACATGGTGGAAAGCATCGCGTCGGCCCAGCGGACGACGAAGTCGCGCTCCTCCTGGGTCGTGCTGGCTTGGGAGGTCTCAGCCGCTTTCGCCGGAGCAGTCGCGTCGGCATCGGAGTTCTGGTTCGCCTTCAAGTTCAGACTGTTAACGTCGATGCCGAAACTTGTAAGCATCTGGATGACTTCAGGGGGAAGGCCGGACGAGCTCCCGCCGGCAGAACCGGTATCGCCGGTCCCCGTATTCAACGCGCCGCCGAGACCGGTGTTGAGGAACGAGCTGATCAAGCCCAAGTACGGGTTCTGGGAACTGCCGACACCAGTGATCGTGCCGGGCTCGGGCAGAAGGGCCGAAGTCTCACCGGTACGCTGGGCAGCCAGACGGGCATCGCGCAAACCCATGTGGCGGGCGCGAGCGAAGTCGACGACGCGTCCGGGGGCGCGCTCGTACACGGCGCCGCCGCGGACGTTCTCGGCGGGTTGCCGGTCGTCGAGTGTCTCAGCCCCGCCCTGGGAGGTTTGCGCCCAGGTGACGGGCGTGATGAGCAACAGGAGCGTGCAGAAACCGGCGAGTGAGCGTTTCATCTGGAATCCTCGCAAATGCCTGGCGGCGTCATTATCGCGCGGAGCACTCAGGTGTATTATAACTTCATCGGCAAGTTTTGGATGCACCGACGCGAAAGGGATTTGGCCATCGGAGAACAAATGTGGGGCTGGGTGAAAGGCGCTCGGGGCAGCCGGGCAGCAGCCGTCGTCTCCTATTCTCTTGTCCTGACGGTGGTTATGGGCTGCCGGCAGGCACCCCCGTTACCGGGAAGCGGCAGGCTACCGAACGAAGGCGACCTGATCGTGCTGATCGGGCCGGCCGAATCGAGTCCGCAATGGGCGGGAATCGCGGGCGGGGCCAGGCGGTTCATCGAGCGGTACCCGGCGTTGCGGCTGGAGATGGTGGCTCCGGCCGACAATCGCAGCGAAACACTGATGCAGGTGGTCAGGGAGGCGCTCGCGAAGGATCCGAGGGCGATCTGCCTGTATGTGAGCAACCGCGCGGCAGCGGTGGCAGCAGCCGAAGCCGTGGTTGCGCATGCCGGCATTCTGGTAACGTTGGGAGTCGAGTTGGACATTCCCGGCGTATTCGGACACGTCGAGGAAGACGTCACGGGGGCGGCAGAGCTGTTGGGCAGGCACCTGGACGAGATCGTCAGTGGAAGGCGGAGTTACGTCTTGTTGCATCGCGCCGGGACAAGCACGAAGGACACGCGATGTTATGAGCGCTTCCTGGCCAAGGCGCGCTCCTACCGTGCGATTTCGCTGCTCGAAGAGCGCAACGCCGGGCAGGGAGACCAGTCATCGGCAGAGCTGGTCCGGGCGATGTTCACAAGGTTCCGGCACGCCGGGCTGGTGGTGACGCTGGAACCGTCGCTGTGGCTGAGCGCGGCGCCGGCGGACGTACTGGGTCAGAACGCGCGCTTCGCGACGGTGGGTGCGGCCCCCGCGCTGTGGAGGTACTTACGCTCGGGTGAGGCTACCGCTTTGGCCGGGCCGCTGGACGCCGAGCTGGGTTCGCGGGCGGTCGAACTGGCGCTCGCGGCAATCACCGAAAGCCGGAAACCCGGGGCCGTGCGGACGATCCGGAGCGAGCTGGTGACGCGCGAAACACTGGATGATTTTGCGAAGCGCTATGCCGAGGCGGCCGGTCTTGACTTGGAGAAGCTGCGTTCGATGCCGGCCTTGTCGCAGCCGGTCGAGCCGCCGGTTGCGCCGTGACACCGCGACGGACGTGTCTAGAATTACTGGCAGGAGACTGTACGGGGCGAGCCGGGCGGTCGGCGGACGATTCTGCTGAGACCGGTGGTCCGCGACCGTGACGCCTACTCGGGAGGTTCTGGCAATGGATTCAAGGCGAGAGGGGAATCCGCGACTCAGGTACCTGACGTTGGTCCTGGTGCTGTTCGCGCTGGTGGCGCTGGGGGTTCCGAATCGGCTGGTGACGCAGTGGACCTACGCGGTCGAGCGCGGCAGGTTGCAGGCGGACACAGAAGAGTTGGCGGAGGTCAGTCGAGATCTGGCACACATTCAGGAGGTGTCGCACGCGTTTCGACTGGTGGCGCGGGTGGCCCAGCCGGGCGTGGTGCATATCCGCGTGGCCGGTGGAGCGGAGGCTCGGGTCCGCCTCGCTGAGCTGGAACGGCTACAGGAGAAGATCCGCAGACGGCTCAGTGAGATCGAACGGGTGCTCGAGACCAACCCGGATGATGCGCCGTCGCTGGACGAAATCCTCGAGCTGTACGACCAACGGCGATCGATTGAACGCCAGCAGGAGGAGGAGCTCGAGCGTCTGCGGCCGGCCAGCGGCAGTGGGATCATCTTCGACCGAGAGGGTCACATTCTGACGAACAATCACGTGATCGCGGGTCGGGATGACATCTACGTGCAGTTGCCGGATGAGCGGGAGTATGAGGCGACGCTGATCGGGGCGGATCCCAAGACCGATCTGGCAATGATAAGAATCGAGGCGTCCGAGCTGCATCCGCTGAAGTTTGGCGACTCGGACGAAATGGAGGTGGGCGATTGGGCGATCGCGGTTGGGGCGCCGTTCGGGCTGTCGCAGAGCGTGACGCACGGGATCATCAGTGCCACCGGGCGAGCCTACATCCGCGAGTTGCTCAACCGCGGCGTCATCTACCAGAACTTTCTGCAAACCGACGCCGCCATCAATCCGGGCAACTCGGGCGGTCCGCTGCTCAACCTGCGCGGAGAGGTGATCGGGGTGAACACCGCCATCGCAACCAACGGCGACGGATACTACGCGGGGATCGCGTTCACGATTCCATCAAACATGGCCGGGAAAATCGCCAATCAGCTCAAGCAAACCGGGGAGGTGGCCCGCGGGTGGCTCGGGATCAACATGGGGGAACTGACCGCCGCGGATCGCGAGATCTTCGGCGTCGAAGGTCGGCGCGGCGTACTGGTCGACGCCGTGTTCGAGGACGCGCCCGCGGAGCAGGCGGGTGTGTTGGTGGAGGATGTGATCCTGACGGTGAACGGTAAGCCGGTCTCGAACATGGCCGAGCTGCGCGGGCTGATCGCGGACGTACCTCCCGGCGAGGAAACGACCTTCGATCTCGTCCGGGGCGGCGAGCGCACGACCATCACAGTCAAGCTCGGACGGCGGCCGGACGACGAGGAGTTCGCCAGGAGCACGGCGTTGATGCGGCGAGCGCGCGCGCTTGAGGCCCTGGGGGTGTATGTACGTACTCTGCTGCCGGACTACGCCTCGCGGCTGGGGTATGAAGAGGACGATCGCGGGGTGTTGATCCTGGCCAACATCGAGGGTGAAGCGGACCCGCCGGAGATCAGCCCCGAGGAGCTGATCGTCGGGTGCAACGGTCGGTCGGTCGAGACCGTTGCAGCGTTGTCGCGCGTGCTCGAGCAGGTGGATAAGGGCAAGCGCGTCAAGCTGGACGTTGTCAACGCGGACGGCGAACGCCGGACGGTGCGGTGTCGCCGAAAATGATCCGGTTTGTTGGGGGGCTTCTCGCAGCGGCAACTGAGCGGTTCCACGTGCTGAAGTCACCTGCGTTCGACGGCCGATACGAAGCCCGGCCGCTAACTTCGCGGTTCGGCGGTGCTCTGGTGAGGCGAGACTGACAGTTGCACGCCGTGGTCGGCACGGCGGAGGTCGACGTGGGCGAGCCAGTTCTGATCGTCGGGCCGGGGGAAATCGGTGCGATAGTGGACGCCGCGGGATTCGCAGCGGGCGGCGGCGGCGGTGGCGGTGCACAGGGCGACGGTGAGCAGGTTCTGGGTTTCCCACTCGCCGGGCGTGTCGAAAACCTTGTCCATGATGTAGCGGCTCCAGAACTCGATGATCTCGATCGTCTCCCGGAGCCGGTCGGCGGAACGCTCGATCGCCACGTTGCGTGACATCACGCTGCGCAGGCTGTGCAAGACATCGTCGACGTCGAGCGGGGTCCGCGGCGACTGGGGCATCAAGTGGCTGAGCGGCGGGGGATGGTCGATGCTCCGGAGTTCGGCGCTGCGCTGGGCCGCGAGGCGGCCCGCCTGGTCGCCGAACACCAGACCCTCCAGCAGCGAGTTGCTGGCCAGGCGGTTGGCACCATGAATCCCGGTAGACGCCACCTCGCCGCACGCCAGCAATCCGGGAACACTGGTCTGCGCTTGAATGTCGGCGGCGACACCGCCGATCGTGTAGTGCGCGCTGGGGCGGACCGGGATGAGTTCTTTCTCGGGGTCGATGTCGAACTCGCGGCAGAGCTGGTGGATAGTTGGGAAGCGCCCGGCAAACTTGCCGGGCGGCAAGTGCCGCACATCGAGGTACACATTCGGAGCGTCACGCAGCTTCATTTCGGCGGAGATGGCGCGGCTGACGATGTCGCGCGGAGCCAGCTCACCACGCTCGTCGTACTTGTGCATGAAACGCTCACCATCGCGGTGGACCAGGTAAGCCCCCTCCCCGCGAAGGGCCTCGCTGACCAGTGCCCGGGCCGCACCGGCGACGTAAAGCGTGGTCGGATGAAACTGGATCAGCTCCAGGTCGCGGAGCACCGCGCCGGCGCGGAAGGCGAGCGCCAGACCGTCGCCGGTCGCGACCGGCGGGTTGGTGGTCTCACGGTAGATGCGGCCAACGCCGCCGGTTGCGAGGATCGTCGTGGTGGCCCAGAACATCTGGTGGCCGTACTGCGGATGGAAGCTGACGATGCCGACGACCTGTCCGTCGCGCGTGAGCAGATCGATGGCGAAGCACTGCTCGAACAGGCGAATGCGTCGGTTCTCGCGAACCCGCTCGAGCATCACGCGAATGATCTCCTGCCCGGTGGCGTCGCCGTTGGCGTGGATCACGCGTGCGACGGTGTGCCCACCTTCGCGACCAAGCGCGAGCTTGTCCCCACTGCGGTCGAAGCCGGCACCCCAGCGTTGGAGATCCGCGATGTGGCCCGGGGCGGCGCGCACGACGTGCTGCACCACCTGCTCGTCGCCCAGCCCGCAAGCGACTGCCAGCGTGTCCTGCGCGTGCTGTTCGAGACTGTCGGGCGGGGCGATGGCGGCCGCGATCCCGCCCTGGGCATAACGCGTCGCCGACTGGTCGGCGCTGTCCTTGGTGACGATCAGCACCGAGAGCGACGGGGCAACCTCCATCGCCGCGCGCAATCCGGCCAGCCCGCCGCCGACGATCAAGACGTCGGTAAAGAAGTGCGGCACCCGCTTCGGATGAAACGGCACCAGGTAACGGGGGATGGCGTTGCTCATGGCACGGGGGGC
>CAZDTB010000010.1:8731-24689 GCA_964508075.1 uncultured Planctomycetales bacterium | reverse complement strand
CCGCAACGAGATCAACCCGCGCAACTACACGTTCCGCTCGCGCGAGTTCGAGCAGATGGAGATCGAGTTCTTCTGCCATCCCGACACCGCGATGGAGTGGTACGAGTTCTGGCGGAAGGTGCGCTACGACTGGTACGTGAACCTGGGGCTCAAGAGCGAGAAGCTGCGGCTGCGCGATCAGACCGACGACGAGCTGGCCCACTACTCCAAGTGCTGCGCCGACATCGAGTACCTCTTCCCCTTCTCTGACGAGTTCCAGGAGCTGGAGGGCGTCGCCCACCGCGGCAACTACGACCTCACGCAGCACGCGAAGCACAGCGGCAAGGACCTGAGCTACTTCGACGACGACCTCTGGCAGCAGGACGCCCACAAGTACAAGGACGACAAGGACGCCGCCAAGAAGGCCAAGCAGGATCTGCCCTACCGCTACCTGCCGACGGTGATCGAGCCGTCGGCGGGCGTGGATCGGACGGCGCTCGCCTTTCTGTGCGAGGCCTACACCGAGGACGAGGCCCCGAACGACAAGGGCCAGATGGAAAAGCGCGTGGTGATGAAGTTCCACCCCAAGATCGCCCCGATCAAGGCCGCCTTCTTCCCGCTGGTGAACAAGGAAGGCATGCCGGACATCGCCGAGCAGCTCTATCGCGACGCCAAGCAGCACATGCACGCGTTCCTCGACGTGAAGGGCGCCATCGGCCGCCGCTATCGCCGCCAGGACGAGGCCGGCACGCCGTTCTGCATCACGGTCGACGGCGACACGCTGAAAGACGGGACGGTGACGATCCGCGATCGCGACACGCTCGCGCAGGTCCGCGTCGGGAAGGACCACGTGGTGAGCTGGCTGAAAGAACGGCTGGCGTAGGAGAGGGTTAAGGGTCCGGGGTTCGGGGTTCAGCGTTCAGATTTAGGGGGTCAGGAGTTTGAGACGGTTCGGGGTTCGGGGGGGCGGGCCTGAGTTGCGCGCCCGTTTGTTTGACACATTCGTGGCGGTGTTTGGCTTACGGTCGCGGTTCGGTTTGTGATCGCTCTCTCACGTTCGCGGCACGGTTTCTGGCCGCTCCCTGACGGTCGCGGTTCTGCTTTGCGGCGCTCACTTGTGCTGGTGGCTCCGGTGGCCGGTGCTCGCGCGCGATGTTGAGGGACAGCTGGGCTCGTCGTAGGATTCATCGTTGCCTGGGCAGTCCAAGCCAACTCAGCGGGCACTCCGCGAGGAAGGAGGTGCCTATGTAGCTGCATTCCCAGCGGGAGGGAGGGGCGAAATCGTCTGTTAAACGCCGTTTACGCATCGTCGCCCTGATCATCGTGCTCATACTTGTTCTCCTGGCACATCGGCGACGGCCCGAATCGGAAAAACGGACCCCAGCGGTCCCAAGTGAAAGGGGAAGTCATCATGTATCGAGTCTTCGCCCAAACGAAACTTGTCGAGCTTATCGGACTTCAACGCGTTTTTTGTTCGTATCTGGTTGTTACCGCAGCACTTGCCGGCCTGGCGGTTACCCCGGCGGCATGGGGCCAGACCACATGGTACGTCGACGACGACGCCCCGAACGACCCCGCCCCCGGCGACCCGACCATCAGCGACCCGCTGGAGGACGGCTCCGCCGAGCACCCCTTCGACGCGATCCAGGAGGGCATCGACGCCGCCACCGACGGCGACACCATCCTCGTCGCCGACGGCACGTACACCGGCGTCGGCAACAAGAACCTCGACTACGCCGGCAAGGCGATCACGGTTCGTTCCGAGAACGGCCCGGACACCTGCATCATCGACTGCGAGCACGCCGGACGGGGATTCTACTTCCACAGTGAGGAAACCGCGGCATCGGTCGCGGATGGCCTCACCATCAGGTTTGGCCGCGTCGACGAGGACAGTCCCGGCGGCTACTACGGAGGGGGGATCTTCTGCGACTATAGCAGCCCTACGATTACTGACTGCATCATCAGGGAGAACACGGCGGAGGTGAACGGCGGCGGGATCTGTTGCACTGAGAGCAGTGCCACGATCTCGAACTGCGTGATCATGAACAACAGCACCTTGCAGGACGCAATCGCTACCGGTGGGGGTGTTCATTGCCACGACAGCGACTTGGTGATTGTCGATTGCACGATCAGGGACAACGTATCCGCGGCTCTCGGCGGTGGGATCTCCTGCGAGGGCAGCGATGCCACCATCAGCAACTGCACGATCACGGGGAATGCCGCCAAGCGGGCGGGTGGCGGTATCCGCTGTTCCTGGTACAGCAGCGCTCTTATCAGCAATTGCACTATCTCCGGGAACGTAGCAATGAGCTCCTATTCATCTGTTGGCACGGTCGGTGGCGGGGGCATCTACTGCTACGAGAGCGATCCGACCATCGTCAACTCGCTGGTGATCGGGAACAGTGCAGCGGCATCCGGCGGTGGAATGGTCGTGTTCCTCTCGCTACCGGGGCCAACGATTGCTCATTGTGTCATCTCCGGAAACACGGCGAATGCGGGAGGCGGTATTTCATGCGTTGAGCGTACAGGAACGGTGATCAACAGCATCGTCCGGAACAACACTCCGGACCAGCTCAACAGCAGCGCCAGCGACTGGTTTGTCGTCTCCTATTCCAATGTCGAGGACGGCTGGCCGGGCGAGGGCAACATCGATGCGGATCCGGCCTTTGCATTTGCCGACAACTGGCACATTCTGTCCACCTCGGCGTGCATCGATGCCGGGACTAACGATCTGCCCGACGGAATACCGGCGAACGACCCGGACGGCAATTCGCGCCCGCTCGATGGCAACGGAGATGGGACGCCTGTCGCCGATATGGGAATCTACGAGTTCAACCCGGACGCTCCCTCCATTGCGGTGTCACCGCCGGCGCTGAAGCTGTTCGCGCGCGAGGGCGAGCCAGACCCGGAGGCCCACGCCCTCTCCATCCGGAACTGCGGCGCCGGGCTGCTGAGCTGGGGAATCGCCGAGGATTGTGCATGGTTGGCAGTCGACCCGGCAACCGGCGAGTCCGCGGGAGAAATCGACGAAGCTCTCGTGAGCGTTGATGTCGGCGGGCTGTCCCATGGACGCTACGAATGCGAACTGATTGTTTCTGATCCGCTGGCGGTCAATTCGCCGCTCACGATCCCCGCGACCTTGTATGTGAACCTGACGGTTCGCGTGCCCGCGGAGCAGCCGACGATTCAGGATGGCATCGACGCAGTCGAGATCGCCGGTGACGTGGTACTCGTTGCCGACGGAACGTACACGGGCACAGGGAACAGGGACCTCGATTTCAACGGCAAACCGATCACGGTCCGTTCCGAGAACGGCCCGGATAACTGCATCATCGACTGCGAGAATGAGGGGCGGGCGTTCCATTTTCACAGCAGAGAGACCTCCGACGCCGTCGTAGATGGCTTCATGATCACGAACGGGCACGCCGATTACGGCAGGGCGATCCGGTGCAGCGAAAGCAGGCCAACGCTGGTCAACTGCATCTTTAGCGGAAACTCCGCCGGCAACAGCGTGATCTACAACGAGTACTGCTACGCTGGCCCGACGCTGGGCAACTGCACGTTCGCCGGAAACTTGGGCGGTCGGGCGATGTCTAACATCGGCAGCAGCCCCATGCTGGCCAACTGCACGTTCAGCGGAGACGGAGTTGCCGGCGCCGGCGGAATGGCCAATTCGGACTACTCCAGCCCGAGGCTTGTCAGCTGCACCTTCACGGGGCATTCGGCCACGTCCAGCAGAGGCGGCGGGATGCGCAACACGGACTTCTCCGGCCCGACGCTGATCAATTGCACGTTCAGCGGAAACTCGGCCTATTGCGGCGGTGGAATGTACAACAGATGGAACTGCGTCCCGATGCTCGTCAACTGCGTCTTTAGCGGAAACATAGCTGAGAGCAGCGGCGGCGGGCTATGTGCCGACGACTACTCGGCCAGTGCGATACTGGTCAATTGTACCTTTAGCGCAAACTCGGCTGGCGACCTGGGTGGCGGCATCGTCGCGGAACAGCTGAGCTACGTGCCCACTGAGTCGATGCTGACCAACTGCATCTTTTGGGGAAACACGGCCCCGCACGGCTCGCAGGTTTTTAGCGATCCGCCGTACGGTCTCACCGCGACTTGGTGTTGTATCGAGGGCGGCTATCCCGGCGAGGGCAATCTCAGGGGCGACCCGCTGTTCGTCGACGCTGACGGGCCGGACGACATCTTCGGCACTGCGGATGACGACCTGCATCTGCTGGACGGGTCGCCGTGCATCAACATGGGCATGAGCAGCGCTGCGCCGTCGTATGCGCCCACGGACCCTGATGGCGACGATCGCATCCAACAGTGCCGCATCGACATCGGTGCCGACGAATCACCGTACTACCGGGACTGCGACGACAACGGCGTGGCCGACGCGTGCGACATTGAATTCGGCACGAGCGCGGACTGCAACGAGAACGGCGTGCCGGACGAGTGCGAGGGTCCGGTCGTCTACGTTGACGATGACGCCGTCGGGTTGAACAACGGCACGAGCTGGGCTAATGCCTACGCCAACCTGGGGAACGCCCTGGCCGACGTCGAGTGTCTCGCGCCCGGGCTCGAGCTGCGTGTTGCCCAGGGGACGTACTGCCCGGGTGATTCGCGAACGGACACCTTCCAGCTTGTCAATGGCGTGACCATCGAGGGCGGCTACGCTGGTATTGGTGCGCCTGATCCCGATGAACGCGACATCGCGCAGTACGTCAGCACGCTGAGCGGCGACATCGGCGAGCCGGGCGATGACTCCGACAACTGCTACCACGTCGTCACCGGCTCCGGCACGGATGAAACGGCCGTCCTCGACGGCGTCACCATCAGCGGCGGCCATGCCGACGAGTACGAGGCGCTGCACTTCCGTGGCGGCGGGATGCGGAACGAAAGCGGCAACCCGACGCTGGCCAACTGCGCGTTCAGCGGAAACTATGCAGAGTACGGTGGCGCCATGGTAAACGCGGGCAACAGCAGCCCAATGTTGATGAACTGCATGTTCAGCGAAAACCGGGCGCACGTCGCTGCCGGGATGTGCAACTGGAACGGCAATCCGATGCTGGTCGACTGTACGTTCGTCGAAAACTGGGCCTACGACGCCGGCGCCGGGATGGTGAACGAGGGCGACAGCAGTCCGACGCTGAACAACTGCACGTTCAGCGCTAACTTGGGGGGCAACGGCGCCGGGATGGCGAACTGGGGCAACAGCAGTCCGATGCTGAACAACTGCACGTTCGGCGGAAACTCGGCGAGCGACGGCGCGGGGATGTTCAACGGAGGCGACAGCAGGCCGACGCTGATTAACTGCACGTTCAGCGGGAACTCTGCGCAGAACGGCGGGGCGATAGTGAACTCGGTTAACAGCGCCCCCACGCTAGCTAACTGCGCGTTCAGCGGAAACTCGGCGGCCAGGGAAGGCGGGGGCATGTATGTCGAAGACGGCAGTACCCCGGTGCTGGCCAACTGCACGTTCAGCGGAAACTCGGCAGACTTGTACGGCGGCGGTGTGTATATCGATGACGACGGCAGCGCGGTGCTGGCCAACTGCGTTCTCTGGGGCAACAGTGCGCCGACCGACCCGCAAATCTCCGTGTGGTCTTCTGGCTATCCCACCGTGGCATACAGCTGCGTTCAGGGCGGTTACGTCGGTGAGGGTAACATCGACGCCGATCCGCTGTTCATCGACGCCGACGGCCCGGACGACGTGTACGGCACCGACGACGACGACCTGCATTTGTCGCCCGGCTCGCCGTGTATCGACGCCGCGTGCAATTGCGCCGTGCCGGAGGACTTTGCGGATCTGGATGGCGACGGGATTCTGTGGGAGTACGTGCCGTTTGACCTGGATGGCGAGGGGCGGTTCTTTGACGACCCCGATGCGCCGGACACCGGCAGCGGGTTGCCGCCGATTGTGGATATGGGGGCGTACGAGTTCGGCGGGAGCGATTTGCCGCCGTGTCATGGGGATCTGGACGGAGATCGGGACGTGGATCTGGACGATCTGGCGGTGTTGCTGGCGCACTATGGCATGTTGGAAGGTGCCAACGGGGCCGACGGCGACATGGATTGCGACGGCGACATCGACATCGCCGATCTGGCGGAGCTTCTCGGGGCGTATGGGGATGTATGTGAGTAGGGAGGGGCCGAGGGTTCGAGGATTCGAGGGTTCAAGGATTCGAGGATTCGAGGGGGTAGCGTTCAGGGGGCGGGCGGGCGTTGCCCGCCCGTTTGTTTGGCGCACGCGTGCCGGTGTTTTCGCTTACGGTCGCGGTTCGGTTTGTGGCCGCTCCCTCACGGTCGCGGTTCTGTTTTGCGACCGCTCTCTCATGGTCGCGGTTCGGTTTGTGGCCGCTCCCTGACGGTCGCGGTTCTGTTTTGCGGCGGTCACTTATACTCGTGGCTCGCGGGCCGGGGGGATGGGCTGCGTGATATACTCTGGGCCGATCTGGGAGTAGTCGCATGGCAAAGCCGAATCTACTGGCGGTCGGGCTGGTCGTTGTCGTCGCGGCGGGACTGGGCTGCAACGGCGAGGCGGAGCTGTTGCTGCCGGCGGGGGAGAGTGTCGGTGGTGACTTCGGCGGACTGACGCTCGTTGTCCGGTTCGCGCATATCTCCGATACGCACATCGTTGACGAGCAGTCGCCCGCTCGCTTCGCCGGTGCGCACACGTTCACGGGCAGCGCCTGGCGGCCGCACGAGGCGTATTCGGCGCAACTGCTGGATGGGATCATCCGCACGGTCAACCGTATCCACGCCGACGGACGAAACATCGATTTCCTGCTGCACACCGGTGATGCCTGCGACAACGCCCAGTCGAATGAGCTGGCGTGGTTCATCGGCGTGATGGAAGGAGACGTGATCGATCCGCTTTCGGGGCCGGACGATCGGCCGGAGGATGCCCGGCCGGAGCCGGCGCGCGACCCGCACGCGAGCTTTCAGGCGCAGGGGCTGTACCGGGCCGGCGTGCACGGGGCATTGCCGTCGATCCCGTGGTACATCCTGCCCGGCAACCACGATTGTTATGCGGTGGGCGTGCTGCCGATCGTCGAGTGGGATGACGGGAGTCGAACGACGCCGTTGCCGCTGGACTGGCGGCCAGGTTTGTGGCTGCCGGTGGAGCTGGATCCGGTTTCGTCGCAGGCGTACGGGCGGGTGACGCCGGCGGAACCGGGCCCGCCCTGCCTGTTCGAGACGCCAACGTACGTGGAGCCGAACCCGGACCGCGCCTATTTCCGGAAACATGAGTTCGTGACGGCGCTGCTGACGACGGTCACGGAGCCGGCCGGGCATGGTTTCGCAGATTCCGCAGAGGGGACGCCGGTAACACAGAGCGCGTACCGTTACAGCGTCAGGCCGATGGCGGGGCTGCGTCTGATTGGCTTGGACACGACCGACCTGGCCGACCCGCAGCCGACCTTCTTCTATGAGGAGGGGATGCTCTCGCGCGAGCAGTTGGCGTTCCTGCGGGACGAGCTGGAGGCGGCGGCGGCGCGCGACGAGATCGTCATCGTCGCCTCGCATCATCCGAGTCCGACACTGCTGCCGGAGCGGGGCAGCGAAGTCGCCGGCAGCGAGTTTCGCGCGCTGCTGAACGAGTATCCGAACGTGGCGCTGCACGTCGCCGGACACCGGCATCGCAACCGGGTCACCGACCAGGGCGGCTATCTCGAAATCGAAACGTGTTCGACGCTCGATCTGCCGCAGGAGGGCCGGCTGATCGAGATCTGGCGCGACGATACCGACGGCACGCTCGCCATCTCCTACGAGATGTTCTCGCACCTCGACGACACGCTGCCGGCACTAGGGGATGATCCGCTGCGCGAGCTACGCGAGGCGGCCTGGACAATCGCCGGGGGCGACTAGCCGCACCGCAGCTACTCGTCGGTCCCGTCTGCTGGGATCTGGAAGACGCCGTCAGTGAGATCGACGTGAGTTTCCAGCTTGTCAGTTCGGAGAACCGCCCGGTCCAGGCGTTGAGGTGACGGACTCGTCCCCCTGAAGAAACGGTGTTTCGATCCCCTCGTCCCCCAGCGATTGAGCGGCGGCGCTCCCGGCGAGTCTGGCCGCGGAGCGAATGTCGTAGATCGTGGTACGCCCCATGGGCTTCCTCCGGCTTCTGCCGTTCCGGCTCGCGCCGAAATGTGGGGCCGTCCGACGGCTGTTCGTCACGAACGATTCTGCTTCGCCGATGGTGCCGTCCTCCCCGAAGCTGCGCACCAGGTCGGGCAGCCCCCCGAGCGCCTCGGACGACAACTCGCGACTCTCCGGCACGGCCGTCGGGAATGAGGTCAGCTGTGGCGGTGTGGCCTGTGACGGTGACCAGATCAGCAAGGCCGCGGTGAGCAGGCCCACGCTGTAGAACCAGGCGGTTTCACGCAGGCTCAGCGTCCTGAATCCCCATGCCTGCGCCGCGGAGCGAAGAGAGCGGCCGATCGATCTCCGGCCGTGCAGCGGGCGTTCTGTGGGCATGGTTAGTCTCCCTGGCGAGCTTCCCTACCATGTCATGCGACATACCGCAGCCGCGCGCCTCAAGAATTCCCAGGAATCGGCGCCGGGATGGGTGGCTCAGAGATCCGTGAACCGGTGAAAGTCTGCGGAGCTGGTATACTGTGCGAGGCGTTTCGACCCGGTTGGAGTCGCCATGCATCCACGTGTTGAACGATTGCCCGACCCCGACCCGGACTACCGCAGGTTCCTTCAGGTTGTGCGTCGCGAGCGGCCGGACCGCGTGCCGCTGATCGAGCTGGCCGTCGCGCCGGAGGTGGTCAGCGCCCTGCTGGACGAGCCCGCCCCCGTGACCGGGGACGCCCGGGCGAACTTGGCGGCCGCGGCGCAACGCAGCGTGCGCATGCATCACCGGCTCGGCTACGACGTGGTCAAGGTGTCCGCACCCATCCCCTGGGACGTGCAGCGGCTGGCCGGACAGGACGACTCCGCCCTGAGCAGCGGCGCACGCGAATGGGCCGACGAGCACCACGGTCCGATCGGTAACATGGACGACTTCGAGCGGTTCCGCTGGCCGACCCCGCACGATGTCGATTTTAGCCCGCCCGAGGCGGCCGCCGGCGTGCTCCCCGACGGCATGGCCCTGATCGGTTTCTCCGGCGGCGTGCTCGAGTTCGCCATGGACCTGATCGGCATGGAGCGCTTCATGCTCGCCTCGGTCCGCGCCCCCGACCTCGTCAACGCCGTAGTCGAGCGCGTCGGTCAAACCATCTACAGGGTCTTCGAGGCCTACTGTCAGATCGAGACGGTCTGCGCCATCTGGCTCGGCGACGATCTGGGTCACAAGCACGGGCCGCTGGTCTCGCCCAAGCTGCTGAAGACGCACGTTTTCCCGTGGTACAAACGCTTTGCCGATCTCGCCCATCAGCACGACCGCCCCTTCCTGCTGCACACCTGCGGCAACACCGAGTCGGTCATGCCGGCGTTGGTCGATGAGGTCGGGATCGACGCCAAGCACAGCTTCGAGGACGGGATTCAGCCGGTCGAGCGTTTCATCGACCAGTGGGGCGAGAAGATCGCTGTGTTTGGCGGCGTGGACGTGCACCTGCTTTCGGTCGGCGATGAGACGTCGATCCGGGCACGGACCCTGGAAATCCTCGAATACGCCGCCCCGCGTGGCGGGTACGCCGCCGGCTCCGGCAACAGCATCCCCAACTATGTGCCGCCGGAGAATTACCTGACGATGATCGAGACCGTCGCGGAATTCAACCGGCGCGCATGACGGCGAGACCCGTTGCAAGTCGGCAGGCGAATGCACGGAGCGACGTCGAGGGCAGAGAGAATAGGAACTGTTACCAGTGATGAAGGCGTTTGTGCTCACCGCAGCGCGGCGATTGGAATGCGTGGAGATCAGCATGCCCGAGCCGGCGCCGGATCAGGTCCGGATCAAGATCGCCTACGTCGGCATCTGCGGGTCGGACGTGGAAGCGTACCTCGGCCGTCGCCAGCCCGAATTCCTCGGCGACCGGCCGGTGCTGGGGCACGAGGCGGCCGGCGTCATCGACAAGCTGGGTGAGCACGTCGCGGGGCTGAGGGTCGGCGACCGCGTCATGTTCGCATCGTGGGGCAGCTTCGCCGAGTACCACGTCTGCCGCCCCGAGTGCGTCGTCAGGCTTCTGCCCGAGATTCCGCTGATCGACGGCAGCCTGATCGAGGTTCTGCCGGGCGTCATCCTGGCGGCCACCCGCACCGGCATCACGAGCGCGCACGACGTCGTGGTCCTCGGTCAGGGACTGAGCGGTCTGCAAATCACGCGGCTGGTCGCCCTGCACGGTTGCCGCCGGCTGATCGTCGTCGACCTGTTTGACGAGAAGCTTCGCTTGGCCGAAGAGTTCGGCGCGACACACACGATCAACGCATCGCGCGAAGACGTCCGCAGGCGCGTCGAGGAGATCACCTCCGGCGGCGCGGACTTCACCATCGTCGCGACGCTCGACGGCAACGACGTGCCCGCCGCGGTCGAATGGTCGCGCAGAGGCGGGCGGATCGTGCTGTACGGCGGGATCGGCCCGTGCGACGGGATCGACTTCTTCCGGGTGCACACCAAGGCGCTGTCGATCGTGAAGGAAACCAACGAGTTGCAAGGCCGGCTGGAGACGCGCCGCCTGTGGCGCGAGGGGATGCAGCTCGTGGCGGACGGGCTCTTGTGCCCGCAGCGTCTGCGCACGCATATCTTCGCCCTGGAGGATCTGCCGGAAGCGATGGAACTGCGTTCGACGCCGCGCCCGGACGTGATTCACGTGTTGATTGAGAACGGCTGGGCGCGCGAGAAGCGCCTGGCGGGCGACGTTTTGTAGGGAACCAGGTGGTTAGGATAGATCGAGGGTGCAGGGTTCGGGGTTCAGGGTTCAGCAAGGGGGCAGGCCTGTTCGCTCTAATGACTGAGCGTCCCGGCGACAAGACGCGAGGCTTGTCAACGAGGGGCCCCGCGGGACTGGCGGCCTGCCCTACGGGGCTGCCGCCCTCGAGGGGTGCGCCACCTGAGGACGCCTGTCAAAGACGCGTGTCCGCCGCGCGGGCGACCAGACTGCATATGGCGGCGCATGCGGCGGGGATCTCGCGGAAGGACTCCCAGTTGTACACCGTGATCAGCCGGCAGTGCTTGAAGCCCAGTGTACGCTCGAAGCGTTTGCGCCAGCCGCGTTCGTCGCTGGCGCCGAGCCACCACTCGCACGCCGCCCACTGCGAGCGGCCTGCTGACTCCAGGTCGGCGCGCAGTGAGCCGCACTCCGGCGGATCGTGCGTGTAGAACGACCAGCCCGGAATCGAGTACTCGTTGATCGCCGGGTTGAATGACAGGTGCCGTTCCCAGGGTGAATACGTGCCGCCCTGGTGTGTGAAGATCAGGTGGGTTGGCAGACCTCGTCGATGGGCTTCGCGGCTGCACCGCAGCAGGTACTCTTGCACCACTTGTTCGATGTCTTCCTTCGCGAGCTCGCCACTTTGCTTTACGCCGGACGTATACGCGGCGGCGTAGCCGAGTGGTTGCACGCCAAACGTCCAGCCGTAGCGCGGGCCGGCGTCCGTGGGGTCGTTCGAAGCGTCGTCCGGATGCTCGTCGAAGATGCGGTTGCCGTCCGGATAGTGGAAGGCGTTGACGTTGATCGACGCCTCCCAGCCCACCTTGACGCCGCCGAACAGGTACTTCCGATCCGCCGGCAGCGTGTGGTACCACTCCACGATAATCGGAATCAGAACGTCGTATGCTTTCCAGTGCTCTTGCAGGAAACGTGGCGACGCGAGGTTCGGCGCGGGGCGCACGCGGAGCTGTCGTCCCCAGTTCCGCCAACCGACCTTGACCGCGTGCTCGGGCCCCCAGCCGGTCCACTCGACGTTCCAGCGGTTTTCCGGGTCATAGCCGGGCAGGTCGGGATCCCACCAGTTCCACAGATCCGGGCGTGAGCTCCACCAGTTCTGCCCGTCCAGCGTGATCAGAACCGGGACGTCGGCCTCCTCCGACGCGGCGAGTAAGCTCCGCAGCGACGCCGCCACCGCTTCGGGCTTGTCCTCAAGAATCGAGAACACGAAGCTCACGCCCACGCGGAGTTGCTCGTTTCCGCGCGTGCCCAGCGTCTCGACCACTTCGCGGCAGGATTCCGGCGTGAATGTGTCGGGTCGCGACTGTCGCCAGATTAGCGGGCCGGCGGCGGTCGGAGACTTGTTAAAGAAGATGTACCGCGGCGGATGCCCGGGCTCGATCGGAGCGAGATGTTGCGCGCGGTCGGCGGGAGTCGTGCATGCCGGCGCGATCAGCAGAACTACGCCGATCGGCCACCAGGCTCGACACGTACGCCGACGCGCGACGAATCTTGCGGATTGGACATACCAAACTCGCGTCCGACGCATTTCACTCGCCCTGCCCGGCAGCTCCCATCAGCACCTGTCCAACCGTCTCCCAAACGCGCTTGCGGAATTCGCTTACTTTCCCACTGTCGTCGGGGTGGACGCGGTTGGCCAGCGCGATGACATAGACGCCCTGCTCGGGATACAGGCGGATGGCGGTGCCGGTGTAGCCGGTGTGGCCATAGGCAAAGAGGCTATCGATGCCCCTGGCATCGGGATCGGGCGGATAGACGCCCCACAGCAGACCGCGTGGCGCGGGTTCACCCTTCTTGTTGACCGCGCCTGCGTTCTGCTCGCGCGTCATCGCGCGGATGGTTTCGTCGTTGAGAATGCGTACGCCGCCCAACTCGCCGCCGTTGAGCATCATCTGGGCGAAGCGGCCCAGGTCGGCGGCGGTGCTGAACAGGCCGGCGTTGCCGGAGACGCCGGCCTGCATGGCGGCGAGCGGGTCGTGCACCTCGCCCCGCAGAAACTGCTCTTCGAACTGCGTCCAGTCCGCCCGCGTCGTGGGAACATGTCGTGCCCGGAAGTTGCCCTCCCAATGGATACCGTGAAACCGCCGAAAGCCGGTGTCCACCATTCGCAGCTTCTGGAAGATCTCGACGGTCGAGAAGTCGTCGAGTGGCCGGCCGCTGACTGCCTCCACGATTTCCGCACACAGAATCGCGTTCAGGCAGCTATAGACCATCGTCTCGCCCGGCGGACAGGCGAGGTCCAACTTTCGGATGAACGCGCGCGTCGCGGCCGGACACGGGAAGCCCGCCTTGTCCTTGATGACCTTCTGCTGGTCCGCGCCGACGTACGGCGGCATGCCGGACACGTGTGTCATCAGATGCCGGATCGTAACGTTTCCCTTGTCGCCGTCGTTGAATTCCGGCAGGTATTTGCCCACGGGATCGTCCAGGCTCAGCTTGCCCTGCTCCGCCAGGATCATCAGGCTCGTGCCGGTCGCGATCGGCTTGGTCAGTGACGCCATGTCGAAGATCGCGTCGGCGCGCATCGGCGTCGGCGCGGGTTGTGTTCGCACGTAGCCGTACGCCTTCTGCCACGTGTCATAGCCGGTGCCGGTCTTCCGGCCGACGGCGATGACGGCTCCGCACATGCCGCCTTCGTCGAGCGCCTTCGGCACGACGGCGTCGAGCGCTTCCTCGAGCACGGCCATGCCGCCGTCGAGCGGGGTGGTGCGCACGTCGAAGTCCCAACTCCACTCGTCGAAGTACAGGTTGTGTCCGTCGATCTCGATCTCGCCGCGCTGAAAGTCGTTTGGTTCGCTGCGGAAGCTGGTCTTGGGCGGGTACAGCTCGTGGGCGTAATCGAGGTTGACGATCAAACGGTACGGGTCCATGTGTCCGCAGAAGAACTCCCGCACGCGCGGGTCGCTGTGCTGTTGCAAGCCGTACGACGCATCCGCCGGCAGCCAACCCCACGGCTCGACGTAGAACTCCGACCAGTCGTGCATGTTCCAGCGGCCGGGCAGCGTCTCCCACCCGGATTGCCAGCGGGCCGGGACGCCCGCGGCCCGGCAGAGCGTGATGAACACCAGCCCCTGCACGCCGCAATCACCCTGACGCGTCTGCAACCCCTTGGCAGACAGGTTCGGGATGGTGCTGTACTCCATCTCGGCGTACCAGGGAACGTTGCCGTCCACCCAGCGGAAGATCCGGCGGGCCTTTTCGAGCGGGTTCGTCTCGTCGCCGACGATCTCGGTCGCCAGACGCTTCACCTCGGGGGTGAAGACGATGTGCGGCGGACGCTCGGTGGTGAGCTCGCGATAGAGCGTGCCGTTCGTGTCGTACGGCTCGACCTTGGCTGGATCGAGCGTGGGAACATAGGCGTACGTCACGAACTCGAACTCGGCGACGAACTTGGGCGGCGTGGCGGGATCCTCGATGACCTGCTCGAAATAGACGGTCCGCTGCGGATGACCGTTCGGCGCGACGACCGCATCGGGTGGTTCAGTCGAGATCAAACGCACGTCGCGCTGCTGGCGATACTCCTGCGGAAAAGGCAGCCAGCAGCGCACTTTGGCACCCGCGCGCAACCGCGGATGCCCTTCCTTGACGCGCAGCTCGTAGCGAATGTGATGCCTGACCGGGTGCGCCAGCGGATCACCGGAGCCCTCCGCCTCGGCGAGCAGTTGCGCGACATGCTTGGCCAGGTCAAAGCTCCAACCAGCGCGTTCCACGCTGGCCTTGCGCCGCGCGCGGGCCGCGCTGGATGCCCGAAACAGATTCCCCGCCGCCCGGTTGAAATAGCGCACCTCGCCGTCGATCACGCGGTGTTGCAGAACCCCCTGCTCGCGCCAACGCTCCATATCGTCAGTGGAAACGTCGGGAACGGAGTCGCGCAGCTGGCCGAGCATCTGCTCCGGCGTCAGCGAGAAATCCAGCCGAATGCGCCGGATGATCTCCAACTGCACCGCGCATTCGTCGGCAACGGGTGCTTCCGGCTGGGCGATTTGCGCGCGGAGCAGGTGCTCCGCTTCGCTGAAGCGCCCCTGATCGGTCAGCTCGCGCGCCTGGCTGACGATCTGGTGGCTGTCCTGGGCAGACGTAATCGCGGCAAAGCACATGCAAGCGGACGCTGCCAGGCAAGCTTTCAATCGCCAACGTGTCGCCTTGGTCGTCATGATCAGATGCCCTCGCTCCGGCTTCGATAGGAACCGTTTACTCGTGGTTATCCGCGGACGAGACGCGGGCGTCGCACGCCCGCATCAGGATACGTGCGGGAAACTCTCGTCGATGGTGGCCTGGGCCAGCTCCACCAGGAACGTGCTGATGCGCTGGCAAACCAGATCGAGATACTCCCGCCCCTTTTCCGGGGTAGCCCGCGACGGGTCGCCGACGGCGCAATGATCGTTGAGTCGCGCGAAATCCCGACTGGTGTGCACCCAACCCTGCTCCAGGGCCTCGAATCGAAACCGCCGCGCCTGACCGTCGCCCGCGACGTCCGGCTCGACCAGCTCGGGATGCAACGCCAGGGCGACCGAAGTTTCGAACTCGCCGGCGTGGTCGTCGGGGGCCTCAAAGATCTCGTCGTAGCGATCGTGCCCGACCGTCCACCAGTCGCAGAGAAACACATGCACGGGAAGATCGCTCTGAATCTGTCGGACAAGCGGCTTGAAGTCGTTCCCGCCGTGGCCGTTGATGATCACGATCTTATGAATGCCGTGGTGGTGCAGCGAGACGACGACGTCGCGCACCAGCGCATCGAGGGTTGCCTGCGAGACGTGAATCGTCAGCGGGAACGCCAGCAGGTTGCAGTCGACGCCGTACGGGATGGTCGGAAGACAGATCACCGTCTCGGATTGCTTCCAGGCCAGCTCGCAGCAATGGCGGGCGACGTAGGTGGCGTGGTGCAGGTCCTGACCCTCCGGCAGATGGCGGTTGTGCGCCTCGATGGCCGCCACCGGCAGCACGGCGACCTCGTATCGACGTTGCGAGAGTCGGTGCAGGTTTGTTTCCGTCAGGTCCCACTCGTTGATCATCGCGACACTCCCGGACGTGGTTCTTGTACCGGAGTTGGTCTGAATCCGCAATTCTGCCCGCAGTGCTGCGGCGGAGTGGCGCGCCCGCGGCGACCGCTGGTTTGTCGTGGCGGGCTGCTGTCCGAGGGCGTCTCA
>CAZDTB010000010.1:0-8721 GCA_964508075.1 uncultured Planctomycetales bacterium | reverse complement strand
GGCAGGACGTCGCCCTGCGGCAGTGAGATGCGGGCGGCGTGCTTGGCGATGACCGGGCCGATCAGCTCGCCGTCGATCTTCTCGATGTTGATGTTGGCGCCGGTGGTGGCCTCGATGCGCCCGACGTCGGTCAGGAAGCGTCCGACGAACATCGACCCACTGCTGGCCCACATGCAGTAGTCGAACTCGCCCCGCAGCTCGATGTCGTTGCAGGTAAACGTGCTGGCCTTCTGCAAGGCGATCGCCATGCCGTTCTCACCCTCGATGATGACGTGCGCATCCTCACCCAGAATATGGCCGTCGTGTTCGAGGCCGATCGGCGTGTTGCGCCGCTGCTTGGCGCAGAGCGTGACGGTAGTGTTGTGCAGGTCGATGCGGCCACCGTTGTTGATCGCGAGGTTGTTGGACTGGTCCGTCCAGCTCGTGATGCGGGCGGTCTCGCAGCCGAGCCGGATGCAGCCGTAGTAACTCGCCGACAAGCTTCCATTGCCGAGGTTGAGTGAGGCCCCTTCGCGTTGCCGAAATCGGACCAGGCCGTGATCGGTGGCGATGATCCCGCAGAACGTCTCTTCCTCCGCACGCTCGTGCAGGTGTTCGTTGAGCTTGATCGCTCCACGCAGCGAGACCGCGCCCCCGCGATGGGCGTAGATCCCGGCATCGCTCAAGCTGCGCAGCCGGAACGTGACGTCCTTGAGCGTGACGTGCGCCGGGCCGGCGACCATCACGCCGCGCCGCTGGCGCTTCGAGAACGTACCGATCTGCACGTTTTCGAGCGACCAGTCGCCTTCGCGGACGTCGATCATCGCCCGGCCTCCCTCCCACGCCAGGATCGGGACCTGAGCGTCGGGGCCGCGACGCCCGATGATCGTGACGGTCACGCCGGGACGCATGCGGAGCATCAGCTCCAGCACGTCGTCCGGCATCCCCTGCCGGCCGGTGGTGGCGTAGCGTCCGGGGGCCAGCTCGATCGTAACCGACTGCGTGAGCGGGTCGGGCAAACGGGCGACCGCACCGGAGATCGACCGCACCGGCTGCTGCGGAATCCCCCCGGGGTTTTCATCCCGGCCACGCTCCGGGTCGACGTAGATCACGCCGCGTACGGGCGGACGCCCCGGTCCGCCGGGGAGCGGACCGATCTGCGCCGCGGCGCGGCTGGGAAGTGCGCCGGCCGCAGCGCATGCGAGCGCGCCGGCCAGCAGGACCCGAATGCCAACTCGTTCAAGTTGCTGTATCGTATGCATGAGCTTTGCTCCGGACGGGCGTCTCGCCATTGTGTTCTACCCGCGTCGCCCGCCGACGTTTCACGAAAGTGCGGCTATTACCGTGATCGGGAAATGTTGAACATTGTCATTCCGAGCGTAGCGAGGAATCTGCTCGCGAACGCGGCAAGATGCTTCGCTTCGCTCAGCATGACGTTCAACCGTTTCCGCGCCCATTAGCAATGGCAGCGAGGAGGCAGCGATAATGAGCATCTCTCCAAGGCGGCAACGACGATTCACCACCGGTGCGATTGTACTGCTGACGACGTGTGCGGCCAGCGTGACGGCGACCGGTCAGGCGCACGCATCGGACCACCCCCCTGCCGTCGAGCTCGGCATCGACGTGCTGATCGATGACGGCTTCAAGCCGCTGCTCGGCCAGCGCGTCGGGCTGATCACCAACCCGACCGGCGTTACCGGCGACCTGCGCTCAACTGTTGACGTGCTACACGCGGCCGAGGGCGTGAAGCTGGTCGCACTGTTCGGGCCGGAGCATGGCGTGCGCGGCGCGGTTCCGGGTGGGGCCCACATCGAAGACGCCCGCGACGAGATCACCGGCCTGCCGATCCGCTCGCTCTACGGCAAGCACCGCAAGCCCACGGCGGAGATGCTCGCCGACCTCGACGTGCTCGTGTTCGACATCCAGGACATCGGCTCACGCTCGTACACGTACATCAGCACGATGGCGGTGGCGATGGAGGGGGCCGCCGAGAACGGCAAGCGGTTCATCGTGCTCGACCGCCCGAACCCGGTCACCGGCAACAAGATCGAAGGCCGCGTGCTCGACATGCAGTACCAGTCATTCGTGGGCTATATGCCGATCCCGTATGTGCACGGCCTGACCGTCGGCGAGCTGGCCCGAATGATCAACGGCGAGGGCTGGCTGAAAGGCGGCGTCAAGTGCGACCTGCAAGTCGTCCCCATGAAAGGCTGGCGACGCGACATGTGGTTCGACCAGACCAGCCTGACCTGGGTGCCGACCTCGCCGCACGTGCCGCGCGCGGAGACGTCGCTCTACTACGCCGCCACCGGCATCATGGGCGAGCTGCGCGTCATCAGCGAAGGCGTCGGCTACACGCTCCCGTTCGAACTGTGCGGCACCCCAGACGTCAACCCGCAGAAGCTCGCCGACGAGCTCAATAACCGCAGACTCCCCGGCGTCTTCTTCCGACCCGCCTACTTCCAGCCGTACTACGGGCCGTATGCGAAGGAAATGTGCGGCGGCGTGCACATTCTCTTCACCGACCGCGACCAGGCCGCGCTGACGCCGATCCAGTTCCATGTCATGGATGCCGTCCGTCGCCTGTATCCGGAGACCCAGCTCTTCGGCAACAAGCGCGACGCGATGTTCGACAAGGTCTGCGGCACGGATCGTGTTCGGCGCATGTTCCTGGATGGTCGCCCCATCGAGGAGATCGTTGGCTATTGGGCCCAGGGCGTGGAGGAGTTCCGCAGCCGACGGGCCAAGTATCTGTTATACGATTGAGGCGCTCGACGCGGAGTGTGGCTTGATCGTCAAGGAATCGCGCCCCCACCGCGTTGGGGTGGGCCACCCGACCACGCTATCGCGGGGTGGGGCACCCGCGCGGCGCTATGCCAACACCTCTTGCAGTTTTCCGAGCAACTCCGCTCGTCGGTAAGGCTTCTGGATGAAGCCGGCGAGGCCCTGGCCGGCGAAGCGCTGGGCCACCTCCTGCTCGTTGTAGCCGCTGGACATGATCACGCGCACGTCGTCCCGGATCCGCCGCAGTTCGTGGAAGGTTTCCTCGCCGTCCATCTGTGGCATGGTGAGGTCCAGCACCACGCAGGCGATTTTGTCGGCGTGCTGCCGGAAGAGTTCCACCGCCTGGGGTCCATCGGGCGCGGTCAGGACGGTGAAGCCGGCCCGCTCGAGCATGCGTTTTCCCACCGTGCAGACCGTCTCTTCGTCGTCGACCAGCAGGATGCTTCCGCCCCCGCGCCAAGCGCGCGCCTCGCTGGGCTCCTGGGGACGGGGGGCCGGGGGTCGGTCGAGGGCCGGGAAGAGGACCTTGAACGTCGTGCCCCGACCCGGCTGGCTGTGCACTTTGAGCGCCCCCTGGTGTCCGCGTATGGTGCCTAACAGGGCGGAGAGCCCCAAACCGCGACCGGTGAACTTGGTGGTAAAGAACGGGTCGAACATCTTCCGGCGCGTCTCCTCGTCCATGCCGCAGCCCGTGTCCGCCACTTCCAGATAGACGTAGAGGCCTTCCGGCAACTCCTCGTGCAGGTAGGTCTCGCTCAGGCAAGCGCGGTCGCACTCGATCGCGCCGGTGCTGATCGAGATCGCACCGCTCTGGTCGCCGATGGCCTCAGAAGCGTTGGTGATCAGGTTCATGATTACCTGGCGAATCTGGGTGGCGTCGGCCTCGATGAGCGGCAGGTTGTCGGCGTAGTTGTACTTGAGGATCACCTTCTTCGAGATGGATACCTCCAGCAAGCGGGTCATCTCCGCCACGACCTCGTTGAGGTCGAGCGGCTCGATCACGAACTGCTCCTTGCCGGAGTAGGCCAGCATCTGGCGGGTCAGCTCGGCCGCCCGCTTGGCAGCCGTCTCGATGTCCTTGACGCAGGGGTGTGCGGGTGCGGCGGGAGAGAGCTGGTCGAGCGCCAGATCCGCGTTGCCGAGGATGCCGACGAGCAGGTTATTGAAATCATGCGCGATGCCGCTGGCCAGGACGCCCAGACTCTCGAGCTTCTGGGCCTGCTGGATCTGGGCCTCCAGCTTGCGGCGCTCCTCCTCGGCCCGCTTGCGCTCGGTGATATCGATGCCGACGCCGAAGAAGAAGTCGAACTTCCCCTTCTCGTCGAAGACCGGGCGTCCATGCCACTCGACGAGCAGTTCGCGGCCGTCCTTGGTGAGGATGCGGTTGTCGTTGAGCGCCGGCTCGTTTGAGTACACCAGCCGCTCGAAGACCTTGGCCAACAACTCGCGATCAGGCTCGGGCACAAAGGTGGTCAGGTAGTCCGTCCCCACAACTTCGTCCGCGGCGTACCCGAGGCTCGTCAGCATCGCCTCGTTCATCATCAGCGTTTTCCAATCCCGGCTGATGGCGACGAAGAAGGTCGGCGAGGCCTGCACCAGGGTGGTGCTGAAGTTTCTTTCTCGGCGCAGTCTCTCTTCGGCCCGCTTGCTCTCGGTGATGTCGCGGGCGACGGCGATCACAAACTGCTTGTCGCCGAGCTCGCCCGCGGCCAGCGAGATCGCCATGGGGAACACCTCACCGTTGCTGCGCAACCCGGGCAGCTCGACCGTCTTGCCGATCGCGCCGTCGGGCTTGCCGGTGGCAAAGTAGCTCGCCATGTACTGCCGATGCGGCTCGCGGTACTCGGCGGGCATGAGACCGTCCAGCGGCTGGCCGATCATGTCGTCCCTGCTGCGCCCGAACATCTCTTCGGCGGCCGGATTGAACAGGGTGATCAATGCATCCTCGCCGATGGAGATCATCGCCTCCTTGGTCGCGTTGATCACCGTTCGCAGCAGGCTCCCGCTCTCGCGCAGCGCCTCCTCGGCCCGCTTGCCCTCGGTGAGATTCTCGATGGTGGCTTTCTTGGGCTTAGACGTGCTCACGGCGGTGCTCCTCCTTGGCGCCCGCGCATCGACATCTATTTTCGTTGCCGAGCATACCTGCGGCGACTGTGAAGTCAACCGATGCCGGCGGGGTGCCTCTACTGCCCCTCAAAGACCTGCTGGAAGTTCGCGAAGTCGGCCAGATCGATGTCCTGGTCGCCGTCAGAGTCGCCGTTCAGGCAGTCGTGACCCTCGATGTAGGTGTGCCCGGGGCCCTGCGTGCAGAATGCGAAATACGCGAAATCGACGAGGTCGACATCGCCGTCCTGGTCCATGTCGCCCGCGCCCTGCCCGCCATCGCACAGCTCGATGTCCTGCCGCGCGACCGCGCCGGGCAGGACCACGGTGCCGGTGACGTGCTCCTGGGGGCAGCCCCACATCTCGGCCGTGAGGTCGTAGGCGGTTCCCCCGGGGCCGGCCGGGATCATGGTGACAACGTAGTAGCCGTTGCCGTCCGAGTATACCGCGTCGAGCGTGCCGACCTGCACGAACGCCCCGTCGGCCGGATCCCCCGTCTCAAAGTTCGTTACTAGTCCCCAGAGGGTCCCCTCCACCGCCGTGGCTGGATCACGCCACGGCAAAGCGGGGATCGGCACCGGCGTGGTGAAGAGCTGGTCCGAGACGTACGTGTACCAGGTCCAATCCGACTCCCAGTTGCCGTCGGTGTCCTGGTCAGCCGTCGCATAGTACGAGTAGTTGCAGGTTCCGTCGGCCCCGGCATTCAGACTGTACTGCAACTGCGTTATGCTGTCGGCCATGGTGTTCAAGTAATTGGCTTGACCACAGAACATGTGCCGATCGTAGCGCCAGCTGATGGCGGCGTTGACCCAGTTGCGATACCACTGAGCCTGAGCCGAGTCGTACTCCCGTTTGTAATTCATTGGAATGCCGGCATCCAACCAGCCCTGCTCCATCCAGTACTTCCAGTTCTGGTGCAGCTCGTAGGCGCTCGAGTCCTCGAAGTCGCTCGGTGCATTGCCGAACGTGATCAAGTCGGCGGTCAGTTGCAGGGGCTGCCGCGGGTTGCTCGTGATCGACGAAATCTCCACACGCAGCCGGCGAACAAACTCGTCAATCGTCTGGCGGCGAAAATCGTTCCACAGCGGGACGCCCGTCGGCGCCGGCGTTCCCGAATACCAGTAGAGATACCGAAACCGCGCCAACGAGGACCCAGCGTAGTCTTCGTCGGCTGGATAACCCGCGTCCACCTGCGTGTAGCGGATGTAGTCCAGGTTGATCCCGTCGATTTCGTAGTCGCTGACCAGTTCCTGCACGATGCTGACCAGATACTCCTGCACGTCGGGCGAGCCGGGGTCCAGAACGTACTTCCCGTCGATGGTCGCCGGCCCGCCGTCCATGTCCGCGAGTTCCACCATCAGCCATTCCGGGTGCGACGCCAACAGAGTGTTACCGTTCGGCGGCCAACTGGTGCAGACGCGGTAGGGGACGATCCAGGCGTGGACCTCGATGTCGGCGGCGTGGGCCTGCGCGACCAGATAGGCGAGTGGGTCCAGGCTGCCCGAGATATCCTCCGCCTTGGGAACGATGCTCGAATTCCAATAGGCCCCGTGCCCACTGGAGCCGTGATCGTGATAAGCCAGCACTTCGGCGATGATGGCGTTGTAGTTGCCGGTCACCGCCCGCGAGACCATGGAGTTGATCTGCGAAGTGCTCTTGAAGCCCGAATGGAAGGCGTCGGCCCAGAAAGCGCGAAAGGATGCATCTCCATCGCCCCGAGCGACGGCCGGCCAGCCCCCCGCCAGCAACGCGACCATGAGCGAGCTCAGACACGCGTGAGCCAGTCTTGCGCGCATATCCTTTTCCTATACAATGTCAACTTCCAGGCGCTCAGCCGTGAGGCTTGCCGCTGCACACCGTCGCTGCATCAGGGTGAGCGCTCCCTCTTTCTGATGATAGCAGGACGGTTCCTGCGACGGCAGAAGAAAAAAGGGTTCAAAGACCGGAAAAAAGGGGCAGGCCGTACGTGTAGGAGAAGAGCATGCGCATGATCGTTGTCCTGGCCGCCTTCATTGGCGCGGCCGATGGCGTAAGCCCAGCGGCGGCCGACGAGTCGGCTTCGCAAGCCTTGCACCGCTTGTTTCAGGACCGGCTGGATTGGCAACTGCGCGAGTCGCCGGAGTGGGCCATGTCGCGCGGCGACTATCGCTATGCGGACCGCATCGGCGACAACAGCCTGGCGGCGATCGAGCGTCGGCACCGCGATACACAGGGATACCTCGACCGTCTGCTGGCGTTGGACCGGACGAAGCTATCTGCCGAGGACCAACTCAACTATGACCTGTTTGCGTGGCTGTTGCGCAGCGAGATTGAGCGGCATCGCTTTCGCGCCTTCGTTATGCCCTTGGGGGCGCGTTGGGGGCTTCAGCTCGAGGTGCC
Source organism: uncultured Planctomycetales bacterium (assembly GCA_964508075.1). Taxonomy (GTDB): domain Bacteria; phylum Planctomycetota; class Phycisphaerae; order UBA1845; family Fen-1342; genus JALSRY01. The sequence continues at coordinate 1,476 of CAZDTB010000010.1, read as the reverse complement.
GCAGATGTGCGAGCGCGTCCGCTTCGCGAGTTACGCGGACTACGCGAACTACCTGACCCGCCTGGAATGCGTGCCGCGGGCGGTGGACAACGCGATTGAGCTGATGCGACTCGGGCTGAGAGAGGGGCGCACCCTGCCGCACGTGACGATGGCGGGGGTCCCGGACCAATTCCGTGGGCTGTTGGACGAGGAGCAACTGAACGTGCTCAGCCGGCCGCTGGGCGAAACTTGTCGCCTGGAAGACGAGCAGCAGCGCGCCGCCCTGCGGCAGAGATTCGAGACCGTCTCATACCCGGCGGTGCGTGCGGCGATCGAGAAGCTGCGAGACTTCGTCGTCGACGAGTACATCTCCGGTTGCCGGACCACGATCGCTGCTTCCGACCTGCCCGACGGGGCGGCGTACTACGCCTCCGAGCTGCGCTACTTCACGACGACGGAGCTGACCGCGCGCGAGATCTACGAGTTGGGCCTGGCGGAAGTCCGGCGTGTGCGGGCGGAGATGATGGACGTGATTCGCTCGAGCGACTTCATGGAATTACGTCCGGAGGCCCGCGAACTCGGTGACCAGGAGCTGTTCGAGGCGTTCGTGCACTACCTGCGAACCGACCCACGCTTCTACTACACCAAGCCCGAGGACCTGCTGCGCGGCTATCGCGACATCTGCAAGCGCGTCGACGCCGAGCTGCCCCGGCTGTTCAAGATGCTGCCGCGGCTGACGTTCGGCGTGCGGCCGATCCCGGCCTACGCGGCCCCGCAGCAGACCACGGGGTATTTTCACCCGGGGGACCTGCGCAACGGTCAGGCCAGCACGTTCTACGTCAACACGTACGCGCTGGATCAGCGGCCGAAATACGAGATGATCCCGCTGACGCTGCACGAGTCGGTGCCGGGACATCATTTCCAAAGCTCGTTGGCGAAGGAGCTCGAAGACCTGCCCGAATTCCGCCAGGACTTGTGGATCCAGTCGTTCGGCGAGGGCTGGGCGCTGTATGCCGAGCGGCTCGGGCTGGAGCTGCGGCTGTACGAGGATCCGTACGACAACTTCGGACGGCTGCTCTTCGAGCTGTGGCGCGCGTGTCGGCTGGTAGTGGACCCGGGCATGCACGCGCTCGGCTGGACGCGCGCCCAGGCCCTCGGATTCTTGCAGGCCAACACTGCCCTGACTGAAACGAACATCCACACCGAGATCGATCGGTACATCCAGTGGCCGGGGCAGGCCACGTGTTACAAGATCGGCGAGCTGAAGATCCGCGCGCTGCGGGCCCGGGCCGAGCGGCAACTCGGTGAGCGCTTCAACCTGCGCGATTTCCACGCCATGCTGCTGGGGGCCGGCACGATCCCGCTCTCCGTGCTGGAGCAGCGCGTGGACGCATGGATTGCAGCCTCCGCGGAAGAGTAAAGAGTCAGGCGCCTCCCCATTTGTGATACCGAAGCCGACTGCCAAGTCGCTCAACCTCACCTGATCACTGCCATCGG
>CAZDTB010000009.1:0-24839 GCA_964508075.1 uncultured Planctomycetales bacterium | reverse complement strand
ATGCCGCGCCAGAATGGATGTACCTACGGCTCGATGGTTCTTGCATGCGGCCGCGCTATCGGGAAATGGCACCATACCGTCTGCAGATTTCGATCAGACGATCCACCGGGATGGCCTCGCATCTGCGGCCGCGAAAACCCGTGACGGTCGTTGCCATCAACAGGCTGTTCAGGATCGCTTCTTCCGTCGCCTCGCGTGTCGCTTGAAAAAGCGGCGACAGGTTCTCGTCACGTAGCAGCGTTCGTACCTGAGTTCTCTCCGTATGTCGGTGAGAGTGACGTACCGACTCCGCCGTCGAGAACGCGATCACGTAGTCGCCGCTGCCGTGTGTCATGGGGGAGCCGACGGCGGCCAGGCCGAGCAAGGCGCGTTGGCCCAGCCGCTTGAGTTGGCGTGCGTCGAGCGGCGCGTCGGTCGCCACCACCACGATGCAGGAGCCACCTTCGGATTCGCGCTCGCCACCAATACCTTGCAGGTAGTACCGGCCGAGTTCCTTCCCGACGGGGGCTCCGTTCACGGTGAGGACGCCGCCGAAGTTGGTCTGGGTGAGCACGCCGAGGGTGTAGCCACCGTGGGGAGCGGGCAAACGGCGGGAAGCGGTCCCGATGCCGCCTTTCCACCCCAGGCAGCGCGTTCCGGTGCCCGCGCCGACCGAGCCCTCCGTGACGGGACCTCCCTTGGCTGCGGCAATCGCGGCCAGAACGTCCTCACGGCATACACGCTGGGCCCGGATGTCATTGAGATGGCCGTCGTTGGTTTCAGCCGCGACCGGGTTGACGGACCCCACGTTTTCGTTGCCTTCCAGATTGAGCGTATGAGCCACCAACGCGTCGGCGGCCATGAATGTGGAGAGCGTGTTGGTCAGAATCACGGGGGTCTCGAGCGTGCCGAGCTCCGCCACTTGCGTCGAGCCCACCAGCTTTCCGAAGCCGTTGCCCACGACGATCGCGGCGGGCACCTTCTGTTGAAAGACGTTCGCCGGGTGAGGGATGATCGCGGTCACGCCCGTCCGGATGGCCTCTCCCTCGATGATGGTCTGGTGACCCACGCGCACGCCGGGGACGTCGGTGATGGCGTTCAGCGGCCCCGGCGGGACGATGCCGACCACAATCCCGATCTCGCGCGCCCGCGGGCGCTCCTGCGAGCGCTCGAATCTCAATGTGACACCGTCGCCGGCGTACACCCCGAAACACAATGCCGACAGCCCGAACAGCAACATGATGGGAAGCAGCGCTCTTGAGGCGAGCATGTCTGAAATCCTCCACTCCAATCCGGCCCAACCGGGCCTTGGTCACGCGAGTAGGTGTGCGTTTCCGATCCGCACACGTTTCAGCCCCGCGGCCTGAGCGGCGTCGAGGCACTCGGCCGCTTGCTGACGCGAAGTCGTCGGCAGGTCGGACATCTCGAACGCCGAATGAAACCCCAGCAACGCGTAAGGAATGCTCGGATCCAGCCCGGCGATGAACCGCGCGAGCCGACCAACCTGCTCCGCCTCAACATATCCGGGAACCAGCAACGTCGCGGCTATCAGCAACGGCGGGTCGGGCCGCCGGCTGATCCACGTGCTGAGATGCTCGAAGTTCCTCAGCGTGCGGCGGTTGGTCACGCCGCACAAAGCGCGATGCAGCGGCTCGTCCCAGGCCTTCAGGTCGAACTTGATGCAGCCGCCGCTTTCGAGTGACAGCTCCGCCGCCTCGTCAAGCGCGGCGCGAGACATCGATCCGTTCGTCTCCCAACAGATTCGCAGGATGTGGCCCTCACGTCGTTTCCTCGCCAGCCGCGCGGCCGCGAGCGCATGCTCGACCTGGCACGACGGGTCGCCGCCGAAGAAGCAGATGCACCGGGTCGTAGCGTCGACCGAGGCGGCCAGCTCGGCAGCGTTGCGCCGGGCCCCGTCCAGGCTGTGCAGCTTGAAATGCCAGTTCTGGCAGAACAGGCAGTCGAACGAGCAGGCTTCATAAAACACGGCCAGGTTGGTGTAGCCATGCTCCGGCCCCTGCGTGTCGGTGAACTCCGGATACCCGGCGGGGCCGGAGGCAGGACATACCCAGTCGGCCACGCAGTTGGTCGGCAGGGGATCGTGATACCACTGGACGGCCGCGGACTCGGCATCGCCGCCGCTGAGCCGCCCATCCTCGTTCCGTCTGACGCCACAGTCGCCGACTTTTCCCGTCTCGATCTTGCAGGCGTTCACACATCGCTGGCAGCGAATGCCGGCTGGAGTCCTGGGTGGGCGGGTCGGCAGGCGGAACTGCCGTCGCGCGCGGGCGTGAGCCGCTGCCGCCTGCGCGCGGGCTTGCGCCGAGCCGGCTCGGATGCAGGTGACACACAAGCCCAGAGCCCGGCTGACTTGGCGCGACTGAGCGTGACAGAGCATGCATTCGCCCATCTGATCGCCCGCGGCAGTGTTGGGCATGCGACGCTTTCCGACCAGCGTCTAGTTTACGTCTCAGCCTGCGAGCAGGCGACCGCTCACCCTCTTCAACTTGTTCATCTCCGTCTGCGAGCTGTCGCAAACATCACGCCGAATGACGAGAACCTGACGACGGACGGCCTGTGCCCGGAATCGCCCGACCCGAAAAAGATCGGATACGCACGAGCGCTTCCGAGCAGCGACGGCGGGATCTCCGGTGCCCGCTTGCGATGGAGCGACCTGTTCTGGTAGCATGCCCGTTGAAAGGTCCGGTAAGTGGGAGACCCCGGTTGCCCCTGCCGCTTTAACAGGGGACCCTGCGGCGCAGTGAATGCCGGGAGCATGCGAAGCTGCCTCTCGCTACTGGACGCGGCTCAATGTCGGGCGATGACACGGAAGACATCCCTCCCGGCATCTTCAGTAGCGGATCGCTGCTGACCGGAATCAGGACGGACGTCGGCGACTTCGGCGGCCTCGCGCACAGATCATCGGCCTGGAGCGCACCAGCCCTTTCGGCGGAGGAGATTGCCGGCCGCATCGGTGGCAGATCAGGGACCGGAACGCCGCCACTTATCAAGAAGATGTAGGTCGAGTTACTTTCTATTGACTGCGTGCACAGACAACCGTATCCACCTGGAACTGGAGGATAAATGAGCACTTGCAGCCATAAGTGGTCGATGGTCAACATCCGAAGCGGGTACCTTGTGGTCGAGGGGTGTCGCCACTGCAAAGCGCGCTCCTCGTTCTTTTCGACCGAGACGGTACTGCCCGTTGACGACTACCAAGACGGGGAACACTACTGGACCTATCTCAGCAGCTTCCAGGCGGTCAAGTTCGATCTGGCGTGCGACACGTGCGGCGAAGCCGTCAACCTTGACGATATGATGGGGCTGATGCTTTCGACCTGCCGGGACCCGGAGTGCGAAGTGGCCCACCTCGCCACCCAGGGTGGGAAGGGCACCTGGGTCTACGTGGCTTTCTGCGCCGACAGTACGCACGCGACCGGGAAATGCGTGAGCGCTGCGGGGATCCAGGCGCTCACGGAGTACTTCAACGGTAACATCAAGGACCCGGGCAAGAGAGTCATCGTTGCCCCGTGCATCAAGTGCAAGAGCATCGACACCTGCGCGGGGATTGTCATCGCCGACACGGGCCTGACCGAAATATATTGAGCTTACCGGCACAGTCTCACGAGATTAGGCGAACACTGCGGAGCCGAGAAACAGAAGGGAAACGAAATGAAAGTATCCGAACTTGCGGAGAAGACTGGTCTGACGTCCCTCAACGAACCTGATGACAAGCAGGTCGAGGGAGTCTACATCTCCGATATGGTCTCGGACATCATCACCGGGGCCAAGGCGAACGGCATTCTGGTAACCCTCCAGACGCACAAGAGCCTGATCGCGGCCGCGAATCTGGTCGATGTGGCTGCCATCGTCTTTGTCCGAGGGAAGAAGCCGGCCGATGACGTCGTCGAACTCGCCAACAAGGCCGGGATCGGACTGTTTGCCACCAACATGGATACGTGGTCTTTCGCGACCAAGCTCAACGAAATCGGCGTCAAGTAGCAGTCGTCGCTCCCCCAGTCAGCGCGGCCGCTATCCGCCCCAATGTTTCTCCGGCCGAAGGCGAACCAGAGCGTGCTCGCATCGAAAAAAGGGATCCGGCATATGGCGAGGGATGTAGTTAAGGAGATGGGGCAGGAATTCAAGGGTGAACCGGCGGATCTGGTCCCCGTGCTGCAAAGGATCCAGCAGACCGACGGGTATCTGTCCTCCGACGCCATCCGCCGGATATCACGCTGGCTGAAGGTCTCGGAGAACGAGATATACGGTGTCGCCACTTTCTACGCGCAGTTCCGCTTCAGCCCACCGGGCAAACACCACATCAAGGCCTGCCTGGGCACCGCCTGCCACGTCCAAGGCGGCGAACAGATGCTCGACGTGCTCGAACGGCGCCTGGAGATAAAGCCCGGCGAGACGACCGCCGACGGGGAATACGACCTCGCACGCGTGGCCTGCCTGGGTTGTTGTGCCCTCGCGCCGGTGGTCACCATCGATGACAAGACCTACGCCCAGATGTCGGTCCTGAAACTCCAGAGGTTATTGGATGAGGGCGAAACCGATAGACGAACGCCGTAAGAGCGCGGTCAGGAACTGGGAGAAGCTTCAAAGCAGCACGCGCCCGGTGGTCTACGTCGGCGCAGGCTCCTGCGGGCGAGCAGCCGGGGCGGCCGAGGTCATGGATGCGCTCAAGAGGCACCTCAAGAAGAAAAGGGTCGACGCGCGAGTGATCGAGGTGGGCTGCATCGGCCCGTGCTATCTCGAACCCCTGGTCGATATTCAGATGCCGGGCCGGCCGCGTGTGAGCTACTCGAACGTCACGCCCAAGCAGGCCGTGAGAATCCTCGATTCCTCCCTCCAAAACGACGAAATACCCAGGCTGCATCTCGCCGGTCACCTCGGCGATGGGCAACTCGATGGCGTGCCCAGGTTCTTCGACCAGCCGATGCTCGCACCCCAGGTCCGCGTGGTGCTCAGAAACTGCGGCATCATCGACCCGGAAGATGTCGACCACTACCTCGCCCGGGACGGCTACCAAGCCATCGAGAAATGCCTGGCGATGCCGTGGGAAGAAGTCATCAACATCGTGAAGGATGCCGGCTTACGGGGCCGCGGCGGCGCGGGGTTTCCGACGTGGCGCAAGTGGCGCTTCTGCCGCGAGACTGAGAGCGATCAGCGCTATCTGATATGCAATGCGGACGAAGGCGACCCCGGGGCCTTCATGAACCGCTCGCTGATCGAGGGCGACCCCCACGCCGTCCTCGAGGGCATGCTGATCGCGGCGTACGCGATCGGCGCGAGCAAGGGGTTCATCTACATCCGCGCCGAGTATCCGCTTGCGATCGAGCGGCTGAAGAACGCCATCGTGCGGATGCGCGAGCTGGGACTGCTCGGCGAGAACATCCTCGGCAGCGATTTCGGCTTCGACATCAAGATCAAGGAAGGGGCCGGGGCGTTCGTATGCGGCGAGGAGACAGCGCTGATCGCCTCCATCGAAGGCAAGCGGGGGATGCCGCGCACGCGGCCGCCGTTTCCCGCGGTCGCGGGATTGTGGGGCCAGCCGACGATTATCAACAACGTTGAGACGCTCGGGACTCTTCCCAACATCATCCGCAACGGTGCCGAATGGTACAGTCAGTTCGGAACGGAGACGTCAAAGGGCACCAAGACGTTCAGCCTGGTCGGAAAAGTCAGGCGCACTGGGCTGATCGAGGTTCCGCTCGGGATCACCCTCCGCGAGGTCATATACGATATCGGCGGCGGCCTGGTCAAGGACTTCAAAGCTGTCCAGACCGGCGGCCCATCGGGCGGGTGCCTGGGCGAAGAGTTTCTCGATACACCGATCGACTATGAGAACCTCGCCGCCGCCGGCTCGATCATGGGTTCCGGCGGATTGATCGTCGTCGACAAAGACACTTGTATCGTCGACACGGCAAAGTACTTCCTGACTTTCACTCAGCAGGAATCGTGCGGCAAGTGCGTGCCGTGCCGGGTCGGAACGCGGCACCTGGTCCAGATACTCCAGCGGATCTGCCGAGGCAAGGGCGAGCTCGAGGATCTCGCCAGGCTCGAGAAGCTCGCCGGCGCCATCAAGGGCGGTGCGCTCTGCGGGCTTGGGCAGACGGCCCCCAACCCGGTCCTCTCCTCGCTCAAGTATTTCCGCGACGAGTTCCTGTCGCACATCAAGGACAAGCGTTGTCCGGCGGCGGTCTGCCGCGACCTGGTCGTCTATCGCATCATCAAGGAGAAATGTACGGGTTGCCAGCGGTGCGTACAGGTCTGTCCCACCCAGGCCATCTCCGGGCCCCGCTCTGAACCGCACAACCTGGACGAAGAGAAGTGCATCAAGTGCCGTTCGTGCTATGAGGTCTGTCGCTTCGACGCAATTGCCGGCGACGCGATCGTGATTGAATCGTGAGGATGACGTGAGCCCGAAGTCTGCGCGTACACGCAAAATGGAGATTGACCACCGCGAGGTCTCCTTTCCCGACGGTGTCAGCGTCCTCAGGGCCGCCGAGTTGAACGATGTCTACATCCCGTCGCTCTGCTCACACAAGGATCTTACGCCTTTCGGCGGTTGCCGGATGTGCATCGTCGAGATCGAAGGGATGCGCGGCTACCCGCTCTCGTGCAGCACCAGCGCCGCCGAAGGCATGAAGGTTCTGACAGACACGGCGACGCTCCGCGAGATGCGAAAAGAGATCCTCCAGCTGATCCTCAGCGAGCATCCCTCGAGCTGCCTGATTTGCGACGAGAAGGATGAATGCCGGGAGAACCAGTACACCATCAGGAAAGCCGGTGTCACGACTGGTTGTCGGTATTGTCCGAATGACGCCCAGTGCGAGCTTCAGGACGTGGTCGAGAAGGTCGGGGTCACCGATATCGAGTACCCGGTCTATTATCGCGGCTACGAGGTCGAGCACGACGATCCGTTTTTCGACCGGGACTACAACATCTGCATTCTCTGCGGCCGGTGTGTCCGGATGTGCCAGGAAGTCCGGGGGACCGGCATCCTGGCGTTCAAGTTCCGTGGCCCGGAGGCGCAGGTCGGTCCGGCCTTCGGGAAGAGCCACACGGAGGCGGGCTGTGAATTCTGCGGCGCGTGCGTCTCGGTCTGCCCGACGGGAGCCCTGGCCGACAAGGGCTCGAAATGGGACGGCCTGCCCGACGGCTATCAGGTTTCCACCTGTCCTTTCTGCGGGATCGGGTGCCAGGTGGAGCTGCACCACAAGGATGGCCGCCTCTCGAAGGTCTACCCCAATCTCGACCCCGAGATCAACGACGGCCAGCTTTGTGTGCGCGGCAGGTTCTCGATGCCCGAGGCGACCCACCATCACGAACGGGCGAGAAAGCCGATGCTCAAGCGCGGGAAATACTTCCGCGAGGTAACCTGGGAAGAGTCGCTGGACGAGGTTGCCGAGCGACTGAGAGGTCTGAAACCGGCCGATTTCCTGATGGTAGTGTCGGGTGATCTCACCAATGAGAGCCTCTATGCCGCGCAGAAATTCGTCCGCCGGTGTCTCGGCTTGAACAGCATCGATTCGAGCGCGCGCGATTCGCTCTCCGGCGGTCTGGGTCTGTGGTCCAAGCTGTTCTCGCTGCCCATCTCGGTCAACGGAATCAGGCAGGCCGATTCCATCATCGCCGTCGGCCTCGACTCGCGTTTCTACTTCTCTATCGCCGGAGTCGAAATCAGGCACGCCCTGAAAAGAGAAGCCAATCTGGTAACGATCGATCCGCGCGATTCGAACCTGGCGCGCTATACGGACTACTGGCTGCGCCCCACGCCGGGCAAAGAGGGGGCGGTTCTAAACGCCATCGCTCAAAACGTTGACAGGAAGAAGCCCGACCTGGGCGATATCGCGAGAAAGACCGGCATCGATGCCAAGCTGCTGGGCGAAGCGATCGGCGTGCTCTCCCCCGGAAAGCGCCTCGCGGTGGTGATCGGGCCCACAGTCTTCGAATACAACGCGAACGCCGAGTTGATCGATGCCCTGCTGAAGCTCGCCGGCCGGAAGAACACTACTTTCATGCCCTTGTACAACGGAGCGAACACCCGCGGCGCGCTCGAACTGGGTGTCATGGGTGAGATCCTTCCCGGCGTCGCCAAAGCGAAGGCAAAGGGCATTTCGCTCGCCGACGTGCTCAAAGGCCGGGCCAAGCCGAAGGTGATCTACCTCGTCGGGGAAGTTCCTTTCTTCGACCGGCCGGGCTGCGAATACGTCATTGCACAGGACATTTACCATCCACCATTCGCAGTCGACGCGTTCCTGCCCGCCTCGAGTTTTGCCGAAGCGGAAGGAACCCTCACCAACGTCGAAGGGCGCGTGCAGACCCTGGTCAAGATCGAGAACCTTCCGGACGGTGCGGCCACGGGTTTCGCGCGGCCGGACTGGTTCATATTCAGCCAGCTCGCCGAAAGACTGAATCGTCCCGAGTTCAAATACAAGGACGCGAAGGCGGTCCTGAAGGAGATCGGCGAGCGCGTCCCCGGCTTTCCCGCAAAACCGAATCGGGCAGCGCGCCGGCTCGCGCCCAAGGCGAAACTTCCAGTAGAAAAGCGGAAGACGCGTGCTGTTGGAACGGGTCCTTACCTGCTGGTCGCTGAGCCCGCCGGGTTCGGGCATCGCGGGATCGATCTGAGCTCGAAGGTGGAGGGTCTCGAAGAACTGGCGCTCGAAGAAGGCTTCCGGCTGAACCCCGAGGACCTGCGCAAGCTTCGTGTCAAGCCGGGCGGGAAGATCACGATCTCGACCGGTAAGCTCACTGTCACGGGACCGGCGAGAGCCGACACGGAATGTCCCCAAGGCGCGATTTACTTCTACCGGCCGGGGGCCTACGGCGGCCTCAGGCACCGCGCAAATCTTGAGCCGCTTTATCGACTGAGAACAAGCCCCTCAAAAGTGACAGTGCGGGCCGCCAAGTCGACCGGCAAGAAACCCAGGAGGAAAGCCGTGCCCAGGAAGACTCCAGCTGCTGCAAGCTAACACCCGCGGAGGCGAGAATGTACCAGATCGTCGAGCGCCGAATGATCGTCCCGAACCTTCACGAGTTCACCGTCGAGGCGCCGGCGGTCGCCGAGTCGGTTCAGCCGGGGAACTTCATCATCCTCCGTCCCGACGAACTGGGAGAGCGGATGCCCCTTTCGGTTGCCGATTGGGACCGCGAGGCCGGAACGGTGACCTCGATCTTCATGCAGGTCGGCGGTTCGACGGCAAAGCTCGCCCGCCTCAAGCCGGGCGACCGTATACCCACGTGCGCCGGGCCGCTTGGGAAGGAGACCGAAATCGGCGACTTCGGGACGGTGCTATGCATCGGCGGCTGCTATGGAATTGGCAGCCTCTACCCGATCACCCGCGCCTTGAAGGAAGCGGGGAGTGAGGTTTACACACTCCTCGAGGCGCGCAGTTCGTATCTGCTCTACTGGCAGGACCGGTTCGCGGAGGTCTCCGAGCGTGTCATCGAGGTCACGCGCGACGGGACCGCCGGCTACAAGGGTCACATCAGCCGCCTGGGCGAGATCCTGACTCTGGAGAAGATCAAGCCCGAGCTCATTATCGTTAACGGTTGCACCTTCCTGATGATGAGGACCTCGCAGGTGAGCAAGCCACTGGGCATAAAGACCATAGTAAATATGAACCCGATCATGATAGACGGCACGGGGATGTGCGGCGTGTGTCGGCTGACCGTGTCCGGCAAGATGAAGTTTGCCTGCGTTGACGGGCCCGACTTCGACGGGCACGAGGTCGACTGGGAGGAATTCCTCAAGCGGCGGCAGACGTACAATCCCGAAGAGGTCCATCCGCTCCGCAAGAGCGGTTGCGCTTCCCATTTTTAGCGAGGGAGGTCTCGCGCGGTGGCCAAGGAAATAGACTACAAGCGGCGAGCGATGCCGAAGCAGGAACCGTTCGAGCGCATCAGGAACTTCGACGAAGTCGCGCTGGGCTATACCGAGAAGCTTGCCCGGCAGGAGGCTTCCCGCTGTCTGGGCTGCAAGAAACCGTTCTGCGTTGCAGGCTGTCCGGTCGCGATCGACATCCCCGGCTTTGTCAAGAGCATCGTCGAAGGTAATTTCGCCGCCGGCGTCAAGAAGATAAAGGAGACTAACGCTCTGCCCGCCGTCTGCGGACGCGTCTGCCCGCAGGAGGATCAGTGCGAGAAGGTCTGCGTCTTGGGCAAGAAAGGCGACCCTCTCGCCATCGGGCGGCTCGAGCGCTTCCTGGCCGACTGGGAGGCCGGCAGCGGGGAGACGGAAAGACCCGAGATGGCGCCCGCCACCGGCAGGAAGATCGCGGTGGTCGGCTCCGGGCCAGCCGGCATCACGGTGGCGAACGACCTCGCCCTGCTCGGGCACGACGTCACGATCTTCGAGGCCCTGCACGACGCCGGGGGCGTCCTGACCTACGGCATACCCGAATTCCGCCTGCCCAAGGCGATCGTGAAGCGCGAAGTCGAGTACGTGAAAAGCCTGGGCGTGAAACTGTACACCGATTACATCGTCGGCAAGACGAGAAAAATAGACAGAATCCTGGAAGACTTCGATGCCGTCTTCATCGGCGCGGGAGCGGGACTGCCGTGGTTCTTGGAGATACCGGGTGAGAACCTCAACGGCGTCTATTCCGCCAACGAATACCTCACCCGCTGCAACCTGATGAAGGGCTTTCGCTTTCCCGAATACGACACGCCCATCAAGCGCCCATCAAACGTAGCCGTGTTCGGCGGCGGAAACGTCGCGATGGACTCCGCACGGACCGCGTTGCGCCTGGGAGCCGACGAAGTGCACATCGTCTATCGCCGCAGCCGCGCAGAGCTCCCCGCGCGGCTCGAAGAGGTGGAGAACGCGGAAGAGGAGGGGGTCATCTTCGACTTTCTGACTCTGCCGGTGCGGTTCATCGGAAATGAAAACGGCTGGCTGACCGCGATGGAATGCCTGAAAATGGAGCTCGGGGAGCCGGATGATTCCGGCCGGCGGAGACCGGTACCGATCGAGGGCTCGGAGTTCAAAGTGAAGATCGACGCCGCCGTATGCAGCATCGGGAACAGCCCGAACCCGCTGATCCCGATGAGCACCCCCGGACTGGAGGTCGGCCGAAGAGGTAACATCGAGGCCGACGAGGAGACCGGCCGGACTTCGCGTGAGGCGATCTGGGCCGGGGGGGACGTCGTCACCGGGGCGGCGACGGTCATCAGCGCGATGGGTGCGGCCAGGAAGGCGGCGAAGGACATCCACGAGCACCTTTCCAAGAGAAGGCCGGGTGAGCCCTGAAGGTGTTCGGTTCGCCCGTCTGTGGGCGCGGCGTGAGCGACGAGACAGGTAATGCTCGGAGTGACTGTAATGAAGCTCGCTGAGATCAGAGACATTCTTCGATGCGAAGTGTTGTCCGGGGACGATGACTTATCGACGGAAGTCGACACCGTCGTCGCATCCGACGGGATGAGCGAGATCTTGGCTTTCGCCCGTCCCGGCGCACTGATGATAACCGGCCTCACGAATGTCCAGTCGGTGAGGACCGCCGACATCGCGAACGTTCGCGCGATAGTCTATATCCGTGGGAGACGTCCCGACGAGAAGGCGGTCAAACTCGCCCGGGAAAGCAACATCCCCATACTTGCGACCAGTCTTGGGATGTTCGACGTCTGCGGAATCCTGCGTGAGCAGGGCCTGAAGGGCGGAATGTAGCCGTGGCTGAAGAGCTGTTAAGGAAAACGTACCAGATCCACGGCCGCGATTTCGACAAGGCCGGAGAGACCGCGACCGAAATCAAGCAGATACTCAAGGAACTTGACATAGACGCCGGCCTCATCCACCGCACGGTTATCATTGCGTTTGAGGCCGAGATGAATGTAGTGATGTACGCCAGTGAGGGGATGGTCACTTTCGTCCTCACCGACGAGGAGATCAGATTGGAGATAGCCGACAAGGGCCCGGGGATACAAGATCTCGAAATGGCCCTGACCGAAGGTTACTCGACCGCGACCGATGAGATGCGCGAGATGGGCTTCGGCTTCGGGATGGGCCTGCCCAATATCAGGAAGAATTCGGATGATTTCAACATCGCATCGGAAGTCGGTACCGGGACTACGGTCTCCACGATGATAAGGCTTGACCAAAGTGCCTGAGTCAACCCACGGCTTTGAGATTGACGCGCAGAAATGCGATGGTTGTCTCGCTTGTCTGCGAACTTGCCCGACCCAGGCGATTCGCGTCAAGGACGGCAAGGCGCGACTCCTGCCGGAGCTTTGCATCGACTGCGGGTCCTGCCTGCCGGCTTGTCCGAGCGGCGTGATACAGGCCACGACCCGATCCTTCGCGGAGATCGACAAGTTCACGTATAAGGTCGCCGTGCCGTCACCCGTTCTTTTCGGACAGTTCCCCATGGGAGTATCCCCCACACACATCGTGGCGGGGTTGCAGGGTCTCGGTTTTGACGCAGTCTGGGACTTCGCGGTCGAGCTCGCGCTCGTGAATCGCGCGATCCGGGACTATGTGGAAAAATGGGATGGGCCGTATCCACTGTTGTCGGTCTCGTGCCCGGTGATCGTCAGGCTCGTCCAGGTTATGTACCCCGCTATGATCGACCAGCTCATCTGCATCCAGCCCCCGCGCGAGCTTGCCGGCCGCGAACTCAAACGGAAGTTCTCCGAAGAACTCGGCATCGATCGCGAGGAGATCGCCGCGATCTACATAACGCCGTGTCAGGCGAAGACCATCTCCATTCTCAAGCCCGCCGAAGACGCGAAGAGCAACCTCGACGGCGCGCTCGGGATTTCGGACGTATATAACGACATTCTGGCGCTGACGCAGACCTTCGAAAAGGAGGGGGCCCGAGCCCCCGCGAAGAACCTGGTCTGCTGCGCGGAAATGCTCCGCTGGTCCACGAATCAGGGACAGAACCGCGTCCTGGCTCGCCATCGCTATATGTCCGTTACCGGGCTGTCGAACGTCATCCAAGTGTTCGACGACATCGAGAAAGGGAAGTTGCGCAACATTGAATACCTCGAATGCCATGCCTGCTGGGGCGGCTGCGTCGGCGGGAACCTGACGGTAGACAACATCTATGTCACGCTCAGTAAAATACAACGCCTTTTGTCGGAACTGCCTGAGAGTGATCCGCAAGTGGAAGCCGAGGTCGAACGGCGGTATCCCGACGAAGATTTCTCTTTGAAGGGACGCGTCAGACCGCGCATCGCGGAAAAGGCGATCGGCAACCTGAAGGAGCGCGTAAAGCGGATCAAGGTTGAGGAGGCCGTCACCAAGGCTCTGCCCGGCCTCGACTGCGGGCTATGTGGAGCCCCGACCTGCAAGACCTTTGCAAAGGACGTCGCGCAAGGCAATGCCCGCCGAGACGAGTGTGTTTTCCTCTCCAGCAAGCGCGTAAAGCAACTCAGAGAAACCTATTTGCGTAACAAGAAGCGCGCCCCCGAAGGCGAGCCCTGAACCTAAAGAGGCCCGTTCTTTCAAGGGACCCGGCCGTAGGGCGGTCTCGAGAACGCGACGACGCCGGCTGTCAGGAGGCCGCCCGGGCGCCCCGTCACGGTCCCCGCACCATAATGGCGCATAAGATCGGCCGGCCGGGACGCGCCTGGCGTTCCCGGTCGGCCGGATGGCATCGAGATCAGGCGTCTTCTCGTTTGCCTTACGGCTCACTTCCTGGCATCAATGACAGGTTGTCGTAGTAGACCGAAGTCGAGCCGTTTGCGAACAGGTCGACCGCGCCGATTTGAGGCGCGCCGCCGCCCTGGCCGTAAATCCCGCCGGTCCAACTGTACTCGGCCAACAACTGCCCATCATAGTAGACGCTGGTCAAGTCACTATCCAGATCGACATCAACCTGTAGCTTGACCCAGCGCTCCGTGATATACGGCACGTCGATCGTGTTGTGTCCGTCGCCGTAACAGACCTTGAGCATCCCGTCGTTGGAGTCGAACACGTACTGGACGGACCAGTTGTACGGCCCGCCGTCGTTGTACGTGTTCAGCAACAGGAAGTACGTGCCCGGATCGAAGGGGCTTTGGTTGTCGGCGGCGAAGTCCGCCGGGATGTACTGCCAAGCTGTGAACGTCCACCGCCCGGAGTCGTACCCGTCGTACTCGTGCACCAGGTCGGAGTCCCCGGCAATGTCCAGCGAGTTGGAGGGGCTGCATGCCTGAGCATCGGTCACGAACGCGTCGAAAGCCGGATCGTTGTCCCAGCCTTTCCACCCGCTCTGGCCGTGCATGCCGCTCCCGACGTCGTAGGCATCGAAGTCTTCGGACCAGCAGGTGGTACCGTAGACGCCGAGCAACGCCGCCAGATCGGACAGGTCGACATCGCCGTCACTATCCATATCGCCGTCTTCGTAGCTCGCGCCGCTGGTCGTGCCGTAGTTGGATAGCAGTTGCGCCAGGTCCGCCAGGCCGACCGCGCCGTCGCCGTTGAGATCGCCCGGACAGGACTCGGGCACGACGTACCAGCCCTCGGGCAGCGTCAGGCTGAACTGAAGCTCGCTGAAGAGCTTGCCCGGTTCCGGCTCGTACATCGGCGTGCAAAACACGCCCTGCAGGATCCCACTCTCGTAGAGCATGCCGCCGGAAGTCAACTCCGCAAAGCCGGTGGCGACGGGTTGCCCGTCCACGAGCACTTCCACGGTCACCTGGGCGATGTTCTCCGGGTAAAGCGTCTGCGAAGTGACCGCGACATCCAACTGGAACGGCGTGTCGCCCGGGAGCGGCAGCTCGATCTCAGTCGGGTTGGCAAACGAAACCCACTGCGAGCCATGGCAACCGAGCATCCCTCCATCGATGTGCAAACCTCCGGCGGGATCGAAGATGGCAATGGCGATGTAGTCTCCCATTCCCGCCCACGCGAAGGCGTGCGCGCTGCCCCCCTCCAGATCCTCCGGCCGAATGATCTGGGTTCGCGGGTCAAGCACGATCTCGTTTCCTGCTCCGCGCAGGCCGGCCTTGCTCTTGGACTTGGCCACCAGCCACGCGTCCTCCGGGCCGCTGATGGCACGATGCCAGGACGGGTTGTAGCCGTCGTCATCCCAATCTGACTCGTTCGCCAGATTGGGCGTCCAGAACCGCGTGTTGCTGTCCTTGGCGATGTCCCGCCACAACGGCCCGACGTCGAACTCATCCTCGAGCGCGTCGGGATGGTTCGCAGAGCCGGTGCACCAGAGCGAGAACTTGATGTCCTCCGCCGAGGTTGTGGATGCCGACGCCAGCAGCAGGCTGACTGTGGCAAGGGTCGTTCCCATTCGTCTGAGTTTTCTCGATGCGAACATGACAATCTCCTTTGTATTTCCCCTGGTCCGGTTACGTCTCACCGCCGGGTCCAGCCGTCTTCGTCCGGCCCGGGCAGGTCCGATCCTCGGCCTGCACTTTCTTAACCGTAGAGAGGAGGCGCGGCGCAACGCGAAAAATCCGGATAGCTTCACTCTCCAGAAAAGGCCTGTCTAAGTGTCATTCCGAGCAGCGCAGCGACGAGGAACCCGGTCCCGTAACCGAGGGTTGCCCGATGTCGTGGCTAGATCTCTCCTCCCTCCGGTCGTCGGGATGACAGCGTGGAGGCCTTCTCCACAGAGCAGGATAGCCTCAGTCGACCAGGAGAAAGTCGCTTTGCCGGGTGCCGGTAGCTAGCGACAGCAAAGTGCCTTCCGGCCGATCAGGTCGCCGGCCGTACCCAGGTCAATCAGTTGGACGGCGCGGGCGGTGCCGATCGCGAGGAAGCGTTCGTCGTCGGTGACGACGAGCGTATCGATCGGGCCCCAGAGACTCGACAGGGCTGCGAGCTCCTGGCCGGTGCGCGTGTCCCAGAACCGGATCGCCCCGTCGTTGCCTCCGGAAACGACCACCCGACCGTGATCGAGAAACGCCACCGCGTTGACCCAGTGCGCGTGCGCCCCGCAGATCTCCACCTCCGGCGGCGCTGTGGGCCGACCGATCCGGATTGAGAGGTCCGCGCTCCCGGTCGCGATGTGCTGACCATCCGGCGAGAAGGCCACCGCGTTGACCCATTCGTGGTGCTGTCGCTCGCCGATCGGATCGGAGCGGCCGAGCTCCCAGAGCTTCATCCGCCAGTCCGTCCCGGCGCTCGCCACTCTTCTGCCGTCGGGCGAGAAGGCCACAGCCAGGATGAGTCCACGATGGGCGGACCAAGCCTGTACACGGGAGCCGTCGGCAGCGTCCCAGACCTGCAGCTCGCCGTCGAGGTTGCCGCAGGCAATCCGGGCTCCGTCCGGTGAGAATGCGATGGCGCGGACGCGGGAGTCGCCGGTCCGCCAGGCGCGCAGCAGCTCGTGGCTGGCAACATCCCAGATGGCGACGGTTCCTTCACGATCGGTCGTTGCGAGACGCCGCCCGTCCGGATCAAAGGCGACCGCTTCCACCGGAGTATCATGGGCCCGCCAGGTGGTTACGTTGCGCGGGGGCCTCGTTCTCATCAGCGACACCCCACCCGGCGAGCCGTTTAGTATGTCGCCCCAAGCCAACAGCCCGGCGGGTCCCGAGACCGCCACGCAGCTCCGCTCCAGCCGACCTGAGAGCTTCCGACTCAGCATGGCCGGGTGCCGGTCGAGATCCCAGATACGGATGCCCCCGATGTAGCCCGCGGCCAGGCGCTGCGAGTCGGGCTGAAAAGCAACCGCGTACACAGCGGTCCCATGTGCCCGCAACTGGCCCAGCGCTTCGCCACCGTCGGACCGCCACAATCGCACTACGGCGTCCCAGCCGGCCGAGACCAGCAGCGAGCCGTCGCTCGAGAACTCCAGCGAAGGCTTCCAGCTTACGTGTGGTCTCGGCGAGAGGCTCCAGAGCGACGCCGGTCTGGGCTCGGCGAGACCGGCATCACCGGCCCAAAGACACGCCCCCGTAGCCACGTCCCGGAGCGAGACCGTGGCCCTGCTCCAGATCGCGAGCGTCCGTCCGTCCGGACTGAACCGCACGGCTTCCACCGGCTCGGCAAATCTCAGCGGCTCCATGCGGCGTTCTCCGGTCTCGGCTTCGATAATCCACAGCAAGTTAGCCGAGGTGGCGACAGCGACCAGGTCGCCGGAGCAGGACAGAGCGCTGGCCGTGATCGGTCGCCGGCCTTCGTCCGCGAAGACGGTCCGGGGCTGAGCCGTACCGGCAAGCCGCCATAGCACGACCCTGCCATCATCTCCGGCGGAGATCAGGCGGTCTGGTCGCGAAGCAAAACGCAGTTGTGTCACAGCACCGCGGTGCGCCTCGAACTCGCGGAGAAACTCCCACGTGCCCACCTGCCAGAGCTTGATGCGCCCCTCGGCACCCCCGGTGGCCAACTGCTTGCCGTCCGGCGAGAAGTCCAGCTGGCTGATCCCGCCAGAATGGGCTTCGCCCAGCCAGAGCGCCTCGAGCGACGTCGCGTCACAGACCCCCGCCGTACCGTTCAGGTTTCCATACGCCAGGAAACGCTGGTCCGGCGAGTAGGCCAGACACGTTACCCAGCCGCCGCCGGCCTGGGCCAGCAACGGGTTCTGGGTGTAGTAACTCAGGAGCGACCAATACGCATGAGCGTCGGGCCGGTCCAGGTACGCGGACCACAGCAGCTTCTCGGCCAGCGCGTCGTGGCCAGCCGCCACGTGTGCCAGGCCGCGCTCCAGCACGCTGACGTGAAGCTGCTCTTCCAGCCGATCGCGCTCCTGCTGCACCTGCACATACAACCCCAAAATCGCGCCCAACGCGCCGAGGACGAGCGAAAGGCCGGCGGCGGCGAGTCGCACCTGCGTGCGATGACGCGCGTAGGCCTTCCGCAACAAGTAGAACCGACTGTTCCGGTTGGCCCCCGCCGGTTCGCCTCGCAGACAACAGCGGACATCCTCGGCTAGCTCAGCGGCGGTCTGGTAACGATTCTCCTTCACTTTCTCCAAGGCCTTGAGCACCACCGCGTCGATGTCGGCGTTGAGTTCGCGGCAGAACTGCGACGGCTTGCGTGGATGCGTGTGACAGATGTTGTGCAGTGCCGCGGTGAGCGATCCCCCGGTCTCATAGGGCAGCCGTCCGGTCAACATTTGGTAGAGAATCACGCCCAGCGCGTACAGATCACTACGCAGGTCGACCGCATCGGGCGTGCCGGCCGCCTGCTCGGGGGAAAAGTAGGGAAGGGTCCCGACCAACTGCCCGTCTGCCGTCTCGCAAGCGGCCTCGCTTCCGGTGTCGCGCTTCGGGGCAGACCGGGCCAGCCCGAAGTCCAGGATCCGCGGGCAACCCGTCGTATCCACCATGACGTTCGATGGCTTCAGGTCGCGGTGGATGACCGCTCGCAGATGTGCGTAGTGGATGCCCTCGACGATCTGAAGGAACAGGCGTAGCTTTTCGGTAACGCTCAGCTCGTGCCGGGCGAGGTGAACGTGCAGGGGATCGCCGTCCACCAGCTCCATCGCGCAGTACAACCCGGCCGACGACTCACCGGCCTCCAGCACCCGAACGATGCACGGATGGTCCAGGGCGGCGGCGAGTTCGACCTCGCGGGCAAACCGCCGACGCGCCTTCGGAGAGGCATGCCAGCCGCTGGCAAGAAACTTGAGTGCCACCTGGCGCTTGGTCGCGTGCTGGAGCGCGCGGTACACGAGTCCCATACCCCCCCGCCCAATCTCTTCCAAAAGCGTATAGGCGCGCAACCCCGGCGAACCGGTAACCCCGACCCGGTTCCCGAGCGGATTGGTGTAGAGCGCGCCGACTGGTTGACCGTCGCGTCCCGCCGCACTAAGCACGCTCGATCGCCGCTGCGAAACCCCCGGCATCAACGGCAGCGCGCCCAGACATGCGCGCAGCTCGTCAACCACATCGGGGAAACGCCGGGCCCAGTCGTCCCAGGCAATAGGCTGGCCACGCTCCAACTGTTCGAGGCAGCCGTCGATCGCCTCGCCCAGTCGGCGGTCATGCTCGTCGTCGCGTGAGGGTGCCTGCACAAATGTCCCAGGGTTGTTGCGCCCGCCGCGGGTCGCCTCGCTCAGCCTGCCCGTCGTGTACATCCTCTCGATTCCTTGATACAGAAGCTCGCCCCAACGTCACACGCACCGGTTTGCCAGGCTCCCGCCTCGGGCCACCTCACGATGTCTCTCCATAGTTGAAGACGGGCCAAGGCGCGGCCTGGCCAGTGCGGAAAGGACATTTCTCATCGCCATTTCCGCGGCACCCCGGCCACCGAGCCGTCGCAGACATCGATACCGGGGCGGGGCACTTCTCCCTGGTGTAGAATGACGACACGATGAGCGACGACGCTGCCATCCGCACCTGGCTTGCTCAGGCCGCCGCCGGGGATCCGCTCGCCGTCCAGAAGCTGATCCTGATCCACCACGGGCGCTTGCGCGCTGCTGCCATCCGGCGAATGGGGGCGGAGTTGCACGGCAAGATCGAGCCGGAGGACCTCCTTCAGCAGGTCTACGTCGATGTGGTCAGGCGGATCGCGGAGTTTGAGTACCGCGGCCCCGACTCGTTTCACCGCTGGCTGAGAAGCATTCTCGAGGCCAAGTTGATCGACTTCCACCGCCACTACCATGCCGCCGCTCGCGACTTGGCCCGAGAGGTCGCCCCGGGCGATGTGCCGTCCAGATACGAGACACTGGCGACCCATGCGGCGATCGATAGCGTCACCCCCAGCCGAGTTGTGCGTCGCGAGGAGGCGGAATCGCTCCTGATGGCGGCCCTGGCCGGCCTGTCGGATGACCACCGCCGCGTGCTCGAGCTGCGCTACCTGAAGGGACAACGTTTGGCAGACGTCGCGACGATCATGGGCCGATCCCCCGCCGCCGTGCAGATGCTCTGTGCCCGAGCCATGCGGCAACTCCGCGTGGCGATCCAGCAGATCAGCAGCGTGCGTCCGTGATGGGGGAGATACTGCCGCCAAGTCCTCGAAAGCCAAGCCGCGCTCGTTTATTCTGGGTTCGGGCGGAGGCACCGATCCCTGGGCTCGCCGCGCAGGACTTGCGCGTCACGTTGTCGGAGGACGGCAGACTCCTCGGTCGGCCTGCAATCACGGTCGTCTGTTCGCCACCGCGAGCGTGGAACGGATAATGGCCACAGGCGCGGCCGATGGAACGGTGTGAGAAAAGACCATGCATTACGGATATTTTGACTGCTTCAACGGTGCGGCGGGCGACATGATTCTGGGGGCGCTGATCGACGCGGGCTGTCCGCTCGAGGCGCTGCGGGACGTGGTTGCGAAGTTGTCGCTGCCGGGCGTGACTCTGGCCGCGGAGAAGGTGCAGCGGCACGGACTTGCCGCAACACTGGCACGCGTGGAGGTGGAACCCGGCTCACAAAAGGCAGACCGCCACCTGCCCGAGATCGTGCGAATCATCACAGAAGCGGGGCTCGAAACCCAGGTCGCGGAAAAAGCGAAGCTCGTTTTTCAGCGCTTGGCTCACGCCGAGGCCGGCGTCCACGGAATTGCCGTCGAGCAGGTCCATTTTCACGAAGTCGGTGCCGCCGACGCCATCGTGGACATCGTCTGCACCTGCGCAGGTTTGGCGGCGTTGGGCGTGGAACGCGTGGGGTGCTCGCCGATCCCGACCGGCAGCGGCACGGTCACCTGTCAGCACGGCATCCTGCCGGTGCCGGCGCCCGCGACGGCCCAGTTGCTGCGGGGGATTCCTGTAACCGGTGGCGAGGAGGTCGGCGAGTTGACCACGCCAACCGGGGCAGCCCTGCTGACGACGCTGGCGGACGAGTTCGGGCCGCTGCCGGACATGACGATCGAGGCGGTCGGCTGTGGCGCCGGAGCACGCGAAGGACAGAAACGGGCCAATCTCCTGCGGCTGTTCGTCGGCGAGCGCGCGGCGCCCGACGCCGGCGAGCAGGACACCGTTGCGGTTCTGGAAGCTCAGGTAGACGACGCCACCGGGCAATCGCTCGCGTACACCTGCGAGCGGCTGCTCGAAGCCGGTGCACTCGACGCCTACATCGTGCCGATAATCATGAAAAAGGGCCGGCCCGGTCAATTACTGACCGCGTTGGGCCGCCCCGGCGACGTCCCGAAGCTCGAAGCGCTCATCTTCGCGGAAACGAGCACGTTCGGCGTGCGGGGCTATGAAGCTCGGCGGGCAAAGCTGACGCGCCGACACGTGACGGTCGAGACGCGCTACGGCCCGATTCGCGTCAAGCTCGGGGAGCGCGGCGGAGAGATCACACAGGCCTGGCCGGAATATGAGGAGTGTGTGACCGCGGCTCGAAAGGCCGGCGTGCCGCTCCAGGAAGCCCAGCAGGCCGCACTGCAAGCGTGGTCACGGGAGCGTGATGGTCCTTAGCGTGGCATCCAGCGCCGACAACGGCATGACGGTCGTTCTGCTGGTCCTGTGTGCGACCGTGATCATGATCATGTTGCTGCGCCGCCACCAATTCCGGGGAACGACGCGGCGAGACATGGCCCGCGATCATATCGCCCGCGTCCGCGACCAGCACCAGCTACACCAGTCCATGGATGAGCTGCTGGTTCAACTGGAGGAAGTCTCTCGCAACGTCGGCGCCCAGGTCGAGACGAAGTTTGCCAAGCTCGAAAAGGTGATCGGCGACGCCGACGACCGCATTGCCCGGCTGGAAGGCGTGCTAGGGCATTCGAGCGACGAGCGCGCCAAACCAGGCGTCCGCTCGCCGCGGAATGACACGGGCACCCGCCCCGAACCGCGCCCGGAAGAACGCCGCCCGATCAAACCCGTCGATCCGCGTTTCCAGCACGTTTACGATCTGGTCGATGCCGGCGCGTCCGCCATCAAAGCCGCACAGCAGCTCAACATGCCGCTGGGAGAAGTCGAGCTGATCCTGAACCTGCGAAACCTGCGTTAGCTGCCGTTGGGGGAACAGGGGACGGGTCTCCCGACCCGGTTCGCGCTACGGCTCCTCAGCCTCGTCCTCTGAGGACGTGTCGTCCGACTCGGACTCGGCTTGGTCCTCTTCCGGCTCCGGCTCGGCCTTGTTGCTCATCAGCCCCGCCAGCCGTTCGAAATAGAGCTGCACGACGCGCTGGTACTGGCGTGGGATCTCTTCACGCTCGACAGCGTCTTCGGCGTCACGCAGCGCCGAGTTGACGGCCTCCGTCGCCTCGGCCGTCGCCTCACCCTTGACCTGCGGGCCGTCGATCAGCATCTGGCCGATGATCTGACCGCCCTGCGTGCGCGTCTTGGCCTTGCTCGCTTTAAGTCCGTGTGCTCCGCGTTGTTTGCCGATGCGCGAGCCGTAGCCGTAACCTTCCTGCGGTCCCTGCTGACCGATCTTGTTGGGGTCGGGGGAGCCTTGGCACTGGCCGGGCCCCTGACACACGCCGGCCTTCAAATCTTCGAGCTCGGCCAGTTGGGCCTCCAGCTCGTTCATCATCTGCTCGGCCATCTCCAGGTCGGACAGTTGACCCATCGCGCCTTGCATGCCGGCCTGCATCGCCGCCGCCGCCGCGGCATCGCCCTGGGCGCCCTGCTGGCACTGCTTACACGCCTGGGCGGTTTGCGCCATGGCCTGGGCCATACTCTTGAGCTGCTGGGCGGCCTTCTGGTTCTGTGCGATCTTCTTGGCCATCTCCTTGATCTGTTCCTGCGTCAGGCCGGAATCCGCCAGACGCTTTTGCAGCTCCTCGGCCAGCTTCTGCGGGTCTTTCTTAGCCAGCTCTTCGAGCAGCTTGCGGGCTTCCTCTTCCGACAGGCCCGCCTTGTTCTCCAAGTCCTTCAGCAGCTTCTGCTGGTCACCCAGCTTGGCCAGCTGCTTCGCCAGATCGTCCAGCTTCTGCTGCATCTCGGCCAGCTTCTGCTTGGCCGCGGCATCCCCGCTCTCGGCCGCCTCCTCGAGCATCTTCTTCAGGTCGGCCATCGCCTTCTTGGCAGCCTCCATGTCACCGGAAGCCAGCGCCTGCGTCAGCTTCGAGCCGGGGTCATCGCCCTCGGGCGTTTCCAGCTTGGCCAGCTCACGCTTCAGTTGGTCGAGCGACTTCAGGTCGTCGGCTTCGAGCCGTTGCTTCCACTTGTCCGCAACCTTCTCGATTTTCTTGACGGCCTCGCGGCGGACGTCTTCGGGCGTCTTGGTCGGCTCGTTCGGCAGCTCCAGCTTCTCGATCTCGCCCTGCAATTCGGCCAGGGCCGGCTTGTCCTCCAAGCGCTGCTTCACCTTCTGCATTTGCGCCTGCAAGGCGATCTCGACGTTCTGACGCTCCTCGATCACGGCGGCCAACGCCTCTTCGTCTTCGGGCTCTTCGCCGGCAAACAGGTTCAGCGGCGGCATGAACCTGAAGAAGATCAGCGCGACCACCACAGTCGCTAGTGACCAAGGCCATAGCTCCGGAGCGCGATAGCGGACGTGGCTCGGCACGTGCACGCCCCCGACGGTTTGCTCAGCATCGTGGACCGTGGCTTGCGCAAAGGGCTCGGGGCTTTGCCGGCAGGTCAGCGCGGTGCTGACGCGCTCCTTGAGACCGGCGGCCTGATCGAGCACCAGCGCCGCGGCCAGCCCGTCGATCCGGGCCTGGTACGCCCCCACCGCCGCCACGATCAGCCCCACCCCGGCCGCCCCCGCCGCGCTCGGCCAGAGCGGAATCCCCAGCACGAACGCCTTTTCAACCAGGATGACAACGAGCCACGCGATCGCGGCAACCAGCACGCCCAGTGCAACGTGCCGCAGAACCACATTCATCGTCAGGCGGAATCGAGTGTGACGGACCTGCTGGTCGAGCATCGACATCGCGGCCCCTTTCATGGCGGTCGGCCACGCCTTCAGTTTAAATAATAGATCGGAACGCCGCGTATGCCAATCAAATTCCGCCAACAGCCGCCCTTCGGAGTGCGTACACCGGTCCGATCTCACCCGGCATTGCCGGTGCAGCACCGGCGCGGTACACAGGGCCTGATGAGCGCACAGCCCTCGGCACGATTCTGGATCGGTCCGTCCGGGTGGAGCTACCCGGATTGGCAGGGAATCGTCTACCCGACGCGCAAGCCCCGCGGGTTCAAGCCGCTGGCGTTCATCGGCGAGCACTTCAACGCCATCGAGGTGAATTCCAGCTTCTACGCGATCCCCACGCCACGCATGACGGCGAATTGGCCGCCGCTCGTTCCGATTGAGTTCCGCTTCGCCTTCAAGCTGACACGAAGCTTCACGCACGATCCCAGCCCGGTTCCCGATCCGGCCGTGCTCACCGCCTTCTCCGAAGCACTGCAGCCAGTCAGAGAGGCCGGTCGTCTCGGTCCCGTACTGATGCAATTCCCCTGGTCGTTCCGGTACTCGAGCGAGGCGGTCGAGAGATTGCGGCGGCTGGCCGACGGGCTGGCCGAATTCGACCGCGTCGTCGAGGTGCGCCATGCCTCGTGGGCGCAGCCCGACGCGCTCGGACTGCTGCGACAAATCGGGGGCTACTGCAACATCGACCAGCCGCGACTACGCAACTGCCTCGGTCCCACAGAGCACGTCTTCGGTCCAACGGCGTACGTCCGGCTCCACGGCCGCAACGCCGCCAAATGGTTCGCCGACAACATCCCCACCTACGAGCGATACAACTACCTGTACAGTGAGGACGAGCTGCGTGAGTGGGTCACGCGGCTCAACGCGATCGCCGCCAAGGCCGAGAACGTTTACGTGTTCGCGAACAACCACTACCGCGGCCAAGGACCGGCCAACGCCCTGGAACTGCGGGCCCTGCTGCAAGGCAAGCCGGTCGCGATCCCGGACCAGCTGCTGGAGGCCTATCCCCGCCTGCAGCGGATCGCCCAGCCGCCGCGCGAGACGGGGCTGTTCGATCTTTCGGATTGATGCTGTGGCGTCGGATCCCCGCGCGCGATACCCAGTCCGAGCGCGGCGCGCCGGGAAGTCGAAGGGTCTCAAGAGTCTCATGTTATAGAGAGGGCTAAATTGGACTCTTGAATGGGATTCACGGGACGGGGGGGAAGCGG
>CAZDTB010000008.1:8320-24927 GCA_964508075.1 uncultured Planctomycetales bacterium | reverse complement strand
CCGACTTCGCTGCCGAAAACTGGCGTCATGACCACGCTTCGTGCAAAATCCTCTCAAGAGCAGTGGCACACGGACAATCGTCCGCAATTCGAACAGTGCCACCCAGCCACGGAGGTATCGGCGAATGACACTTATGGTCCCGCTGACGGAAGAAGAATTGATCGAAGAACTCTCTGTCCTGAACCCGATGGAACCGTGGGTCAAGCCGCTGGCCTATGCGAAGATGCTGGTGTTCGCCGCTCAGCTCAAGATAAGAGATATCGAGGTGACGCTGGGCTTCACGGAGTGGGTTTCGAAGAAGCTTGAGACACCAGAAGCACGCCTCTACATCGATCACCTCAGAAAGATCCAACAACTCATCGATGAGGGACGCGGGCATCTGGGCGATGCGACGCAGCCTGGCAATTCCAGTCAAGACGATGATCTGAAGCATGCCGACGACCGTTTCGAAGAGGCTCAGCATCTCGCGAAGAGCTATAGAAGGAAGTCGTCCAAGTCGGGCCAGGCCCTGTTCCTGCCGCTCAGGGCCAGAGCGTTCCGTTTGAAGGGACAGACTGCGTTCTACCGCAGGGACATGCGCGCAGCACGAGACAACTATGATGCCGCGGAGGGTATCCTAGACGAGCTCGATCGGGACGGCTCGTTTGGGCCCGTGACGGACGTCAAAGCATTCGCCCTGTCGGCTGAAGCATCTCGGGCGAGAAAGGAAGGTGAGGAACTCCCAGCATCGTGGGCGAATACAAACGAGCAGATAAGGGACATAGCTGCCGAGAACGACATCGCCGAACCACGGTGGGCAAGCGCACTCGCAAGGTGGTTGAAGGACAGAGATTTGAAGTGGCCACCCGGGATTCTGGGATGGGAGGGATACGTCCTCCGCCTGAACCGCTGTGTCTACTTGAAGGCACTAGCGAAGTATGAAGCCAACTGGTCGTACTACCAAGCCTCGATTGGAGCACGCGACGAAGCCGCACGTGCCTCGGGACTGGCTACAGACTTAATGGTAGAGGCCTACTTCGGTACGACGACCGTGGATGTGCAAACGGGACGGAATCTCGATTGGTATCTTCGTACAGAGCCGGAGCGCGTGGATGACGTTCAGAACACAGCAGCCCGGACCATGTTGTGGCCCGCGGCGGCGGCACTCCGAGACGGCTCCGATTGCATGGCGGAGTTGGACGTTATCGAGCGGTTGAAACGCCGTGACGGCAGCAAGGGAACCGTGAACGAGTCTCTCCATAAGGGTTTGGAGAACCTGCGGGAAGTGGGAATGTCCACGGAAGCAGAGCAACTGTCACAGATGCTCAGAACTCGAATGCTGCTAGATTAGTGCCGCATGTTCAGCGGCATGCTTCCGGGCTGGGCAGCACTACTGACCTCCGAAAGACGTTGGAAGCCGCGTAGGGTGCGTTCGTTGACGCACCCCACGGCTAAACAAGAGGAGACGGACATGGAAACGGTGACCGCATCGGTGCAGTACGGGGACTTCAAGGGCGAAGCGAAAGCAGACAACTGAGACCACGAAGATATCGCAGCTCTGGCTAAGAAGTTCGGAGTCAAGGGTCGGCCCGTTGCAGTCTCCTTCTACTCCGGAGAAAACGGCTTTCAGCAGGTCGCTATCTATACGGCCGAGACGGGCGGCAGCTTCGAGGATATCGAGGCCCAGGCCAACGCCAACGGGGGCAAGCTCAGCGTGAAGCGCCATGATCTGGAAGGCGCGACCGTGGCGGATCTACTCACTGTTTTCAAGCGATTCAACGTAGTCCTCCGCTACCGCTTTCCAAGCGTCCAAGTAATGGAGTACGAGTCAGATTAGGTGCATCCGGCTAGAAGGAGACGCGTCATGACAGGCAGGTGGGTCTGCTGCACGTGCGGTAACGCCCTCCCGCACGGTGCTCTGTTCTGCCCGTCTTGCGGGATTGAGCTGGAGCAGCCGATCCCGCGGGACGGCGGCCCCGCGGAAGTCCTCAAGTGCGGTATGTGCAGGGGTACCGGCGAGTATCCACCGGACGGTGGGTTCTTCCAGAAGGGAACATGCAAGGCGTGCGGCGGCAAGGGCTGGGTGCGCGTGTGAGCCGCGTAGTGTGTCCGGCACGCACCATTGAGTCGGCGCGCTTCTGACCCTTCGGCTGCGCTCACGGCAGGCGCCGCAGTGGCACACACTGAACCCTGAACTCTACGTCCGGCGCGGAGACCGGACGCTACGAAAGGCCGTCCGGTGCGGGGCCCGGACGCTACACCCTGAACCCTGAACCCCGAACCCTCTCTGCGGCCTCTGCGCTCTTGGCGCCTCTGCGGTTATCGTCGCCCCCGGGCACTGGTGGGCAAGCCACCAGTGGCACCCGGCGGTTCAACCCTGGACCCCGAACGCCGCTCAGTCTTCCACATCGGGCGGCAGGATGCTTAGGTGCGGGTGGTATTTCTGGAACGCCAGGTTGCGGGCCGCGCGGTAGTAGCTGCTGAGCTGGGCCCAGTCAAAATGCTCGGCGTGTCGCTCGGTACGGTTGCGCATGGCGATGCGGTCGCGCAGCGACATGCGGCAGAGCGTGTGCAGCCAGCCGGCAACCTGGTAGATCGTCGTTTCCAGGCTGACGTGCCGCCGGCGGGCCACGAACATCCCGTTCGAGTCGTGGTCGGGGAAGTGGTCCATCAGGTACAGCCCGAAACCAGCCAGATCACTGGTAATGGCCGGAACGCCGCGCACCACGCACTCCATCGGCGTATAGCCCCAGGGCTCGTAGTAGGACGGGAAGACGCCCAGGTTACACCCGCGGATGAACTCATCGTACTCGAGGCCGAGGATCGGGCTGGCGGTGGTGATAAACTCGGGATGGAAGATCACCTTGACGGGGTCGTCGGCCGCGTTGAGCAGGCCCCGCCGGCGCAGGTGTGACAGCACGGGGTCGCCGGCATCGTCCTCGAGGTCGTGGGTGACGATGGTGGGCGGGGGGCCCTGGCTCCAGGCGTGCATCATCCGCTTCAGGCGGACGCGGGCGTACTCGTCGAGCAGGTCGTCGGTGGTCGGCAACCGCCCCGACGCGACGGTCTCGAACAGCGTGTGCCCCATCTGCTCCTTGATATCTTCGCAGGTGTTGCGCAGCTCGTTGAACATCGCCTGGCGGTTGAGCGTCTCGACGTTCAGACCGCGGTACGGCGCCCGGGTGATGATGAACGCCACCACCGTCACGCCTTCGGATCGAGCCTTCAGACGCCGATTCAGTTCGCACAGGGCGTCGATGAAGACGTCGATGCCTTTGTTGCGGTACTCATAGCGTCCGGCGGTGAAGAAGTAGAGCGTGCGGTCAAGGTCGAAGGTGTAGCTCGGGAAGAAATGGCCGCGGACGAAGTCGTGAATCTGCTCCTTGCACTCCTGGTGCAGGTTCTGGAACTCGTGCGGCGCCGCCGCCCGCTCGACATTCAGCCCGTTCGGCAACAAGGCCTCGGGCTGGCGGCCGAGAAAGTGCTTGGCCTCCTCGGCGGTGATCTCCGAGACGGTGGTGAAGGTATCAGCCGCCTGGGCCGCCGCCCGCTCGATCTGGAAGCGGTGGAGCATGCCGTGTTCCCGGGCGACCGCTTCGCAGTCGATCTCCTCGAGCCGATCGTACAGGTCAACGTTGGCGGCACTCAGGCTGCGTCCGATCAGCGTGGCGTGGGTGGTGAAGATCGTCGCGAAATCCGCCTGACGGAACTTGAGCAGCGGTAACGCCAACCCGCCCTGCCATTCGTGGAACTGGGCCAGCATCGGAAAACCATCGAGGCGGCGCTGGATGATTTGGAGCAGGTCTGCGACCGCATATCCGAACAGCACAATCCCGTCACTCTCCGCCTCGTCAGGCGGCGTGCTGATGCCGAGATCCTTCCACAGGAAGTACTTCATCTCGTTGAGGTGCGCCGCGGTCGAGTTCAGGTCGATCAAGACGACCCGCGGGCGTCCCGTAATCAGCCAGCGGCCGCAATGCGTTTCCACTCCACGCTCGCGCAGCTCGGCCAAGGCATCGGCCAGCACCCCTTCCGGACGTTGTGGCTCGAACTCGATCTTGGCGGACTCCGGGCGATAGGGACCGATCAGCCAATAGCTGTCATCCCAGGCCCGCACCGTGGCGGGCGCCTTGCTGCGAAGAACCGTGTAGATCCCCCCGCTCTGGCAACATACCTCCCACGAAACCTCGAACAGCAGGGCCGGATGTGCACTGACTTGGGAGTAGCCCCGTACTCGTTTGCTGCTCGAACGGCGACGAGTCGTCTTGGATGGACTGGTGGTACGTTTCATCGCATCCCGATCCGCCGGGCGTCCGCACGCGCGCCCCGGCGCCTACGTGCTCAGGAACATATCAGCATAGCACGGGCTGGAAAGGCCTGGCAACCTCGTCCCGGACGAAACCTTCCCTCGATGTGCGTGGCAGTTGCGGCGGGTTGTCGCCGGCCGTTCCAGCCGGGGAGACCGGCTATGAACTCTTGCGGGACATCACGAAGGCCGTCAGCGCCGAGAGCTGCAGCACCATGGCGAAGGCCAGCTTGACAAAGAGCGAGTTGACCACCCCGTGGAGCAGCCAATCGAGCAGCGCCAGCGCGACCAGGCCGGCGACGATTATCTGGAGAATCCCGCCGACCAGCCGCCCGTACGACAATTCCCGATGCTCGCCCTCGCGGGCGCTGGCATCCAGTGCGCCGTGAATCCGGCCGAGAAGCCTCTCCATACGTTCGAACGTCCGGGTGACGTCCTCGGGAAGCGGAGCCGGCTCCGTGCGACGCTCGGCCCCAGCAGGGTCCATCCTGCCCAATCGGCTCTCTTGATCGGCAGGTCGCTCATCGTTCGGCATCGCGGGTTTTCCTTCCCTGGCTCTGCTCGGCGGTCAGGACTCTAGCCGCTCGAGCACCGCCTGCCGCAGCAACGGCAGGAGCAGCTCGTGGTGTCCGATGATGGCGTGTCCGTGTCCGGGCTGCACGGGCCGCAGAATCACGTTTTGCATCGGACGGTAATGGCGCAGCATGTCGATATTTGCCGTGTGCATCTCGTCCAGGCTGTGGCCCAGGTTGCGGGCCACGGAAACCGCCTTGAGAAAGACCTCCGGCATGACGACCGCCGAACCGACGTTCAACCAGACGCCGCCGGCCTGCGTCGGCTGCGCGGCGCCGAGTTGGGCCACCACGGCGCAGATCGCACGGAAATCGGCCAGCGTGGCGGTGCCGAGCGCGGCCCCGTCCGCGTCGGGATACACGTGGACGGTATCGGTTCCGATCGCGACATGGACGGTGGCGGGGATGCCGGCGCGGGCGGCGGCGATAAACACGCTGAGATGCTTATGGGGCGCGTCGCCGGCGTCGAGCAGCTCACCCAAGGCCCTCCCGAGCCCCCGTCCGTCGGCCCCGCGCCGGGCCGCCTCGTTCATCCGCGCGCAGGTCTCGCGCACCATCCCGAAGCTGCCGTCGCAAATCGTCTCGCCGACTTCCTCGCTGGTCGCCCCGGTCTCGGCGAGCTCCAGATCGTGGATCGCAACCGAGCCGTTACCTGCGATCGCCGTCACCACCCCCCGCTCGATCAGGTCGATTACCAGCGGCGAGCAGCCGGCCTTGATCACGTGCCCGCCGAGCGCGAAAACCACCGGCCGTCTGGCCCGGCGGGCGGATACGATCGCCTCGACGGTGCGGCGCAACTCTTGTGCGCCCAGGAGGTCCGGCAGGGCGTCAAACCACTCGGCAAACGAGCAGCCTTTCTCTAGCGCCCGTCCCAGTGCTGAAACCTCGACCTTGTGCTCGCGCTGCGCGCGCGGCTTCAGTTTCAGACGCGAGAAATCGAGCTGCGGAGGGTCGTTCCTCTCGCTCACACGCGTTTCTCCAGGACGCGCTGCAGCCACTCGTCGAACACGCCGTCGGCGTCCTGCAACTCCAGCCGCACGTCGAGCCGGGCCAGTTGCGGGGCGTCTTTGGCCGCCAGCCGCGACCAGACCGGCGCTAGTTTGACCCAATCCTTGCGGGTTGTCACCACCAGATCGGCCCCGCGACGCCGGGCAACATCGACAATCTTGCGCACGTGCCGCGCGCCGTAACGCTGGTGGTCTCGAAAAGTGAGCTCCCCGCAAACCCGCCCCGCCAGTTGCGCCACGCAGATCAGGAATGTTGCCGGGTTGCCGATCCCACAGACTGGCAGAACACTGTGATACCCCAGGGCACCGGTGTCTTCGACGCGCTCGTCGAGAAACACAACCGCTTCCGGCGCAACTGTCGCGTACAGTGTCGGCGTGTCCGGTGCACGCTCGTCCAAGACGTGCTCGATCTCCTCGATCTCCGAGGCCTCCACTTGATTTGCCCGCGAGATCACCAGCAGGTTCGCGCGCCGCAAGCCGGCGAGCGGCTCGCGCAGCCGGCCAGCCGGCAAGACCCAGCCGCCACCCCACGGATCGAGGGCGTCGATCACGACGAGATCGAGGTCGCGCCGTAGTCGGCGATGCTGAAACCCGTCGTCCAGCACCAAGCTGTCCGCCCCAGACTCGAGCCGTGCCGTCTCCGCACCGGCCACTCGATCCGGGTTCACGACCACCGGAACACCCGGCAACGCCTGCGAGAATTCCATTACTTCGTCGGATCTTTCTCCTTCCGCGGCGCCGTATCCACGCGTGAGAATCGCCGGGCGACGACCGAGTTCCTGCAGTCGCCGAACGGTCTCGATCACGATCGGCGTCTTGCCGGTGCCGCCGGCGGTGATGTTTCCGATGCTAATGACCGGGAGGTCGACCGGGCGGGATGCCCCGGCCGATCGGTCATAGCACAGGTTTCGAAAGCGGATCCCGAGTGCGTACAGCCCGGAGAGCGGCGCCAGCGCCCGGCGAAGGGCCGAGAGTTTGACGGGGTATCGGTTCATTCCGCGCGCCGGACGGGGTTGCGTCTCAGACGTCTTTCAGTGCGCCGATCGAGCGCTGCCAGTCAATCGCCAGCGGCACACCGGCGGTTAGCGGGGTGCGGGGCTGATAGCCGAGCAGCTCGCGGGCCTTGGTCAGATCGGCGACGTAGCGGGTCACCTCGCCGACTCGCGTGGGCTCGTAGGTCACCCGCGGTTCCTTCTGTAGTGCCAGCCCGATCACATTGACCAGATCAACCAGCGTCGAGCCGTGGCCGTGGGCCAGGTTGATCGTCTCACGCTTCAGGTCGCCACCCACTAGCGCGTCGATCCCCCGCAAAATGCCGTCTACGCAATCGTCCACGTAAGTGAAGTCCAGCACCTTCTCACGCCCGAAGACGGTGATCTCCCGCTCGTGGGCGATCCGCTCGATGAACAGCGGGATCACCCGTTCCAGCCGGTCGATATCGCAGTCATAGCGGCCGTAGACATTGCTGAACCGGTATACCAGGCACGGCAGACCGTAGCACTGCGCGTAGGAGTAGACGTACGCCTCACCAGCGATCTTCGACGCGCTGTAGGGGCTCTCCGCCACCACGAAATCCGCCTCGGACTCCTCGGTGATATGGCGGTGGATGTCGCCGTAGACTTCGCGCGAGCTGCCGAGGGTGATCGGCGTGGCGGTCAGCCGGCAGTATTCGAGCACGTTGAAGCCCATCTGCATGTTCTGCATGGCTCGAACCGGGTGCTCGACCAATTCGAAGACCTTGGCGTGGGCCGCGAGATGCAGGACCGCGTCGAAGTGGCCCTCGACCGGTAACTGGCCGGGGGCGCAATCGCACAGGTCGCAGACGACGGTGGGCAGCGCGTCGGTCCAGGTATTGGCCCGGTTGTCGAGGCCCAGGACCTCGTCGCCGTGACGTTGCAGTGCGAGCCCGACGTTGGTACCGATCTCGCCGCTTGATCCGGTGATGAGAATGCGCATCCGGTTTGGCTCCTGGTGGACTCGCGCGGGTCTGTGTGGGGGCCCATGGTATCGGCACGGGGATCGGCCGGCCAGTGGAAGTATGCGATCGAGCTGGCCCCGGCGCCCGGCGGCCCCGGGCACTCCGCGGAGTCACGCGCATTTGCTCCAACGTCCGATAGACGTCGAACTGGCCGACGCGGAATCCATGTGGCGATAAGCCGCAAGCAGCTAAGGCCGACCGCCACCCTGGACGATATACAAGTGGCTTCCGCCGAGCGGGAACGCTGCCTTGGGCGGTCTGACAACGCGGTCCGGAATGAACCGGACTGGTGTTGCCGTGGCCAATGCGGAAGGAGACCAGCGGGCCTGCCTTCGCGGAGCCACTAAGCGAGCTTGCCTTGTCAGAGAAAGACCCAGCCCGCCGCCTGCGCCAGAACCCGGAAACGATCGAGCAGGTGCTGGATCAGCTTGACGAACGTACCGCGCCGCGCCGCACTGCCAACGTGCGTGAGTCGGATCGCCATCAGTATCGGACGCGCTTGATGGTGGTGGAGTTGGGCCAACACGGGACGGGGTGGGTGCGGTATGAGGTCGCGCCTCGCAACCTCAGTCAGAGTGGGGTGGCATTTCTGCTCGGGCACTTCGTCTATCCGCAGACCCCCTGCCGGGTGCAGCTGGTCGACCGCCAGAAGCGCAAGCACGTCATCCGTGGGGAGGTCGTGCGTTGCCGCTACCTAGAGGATTCCGCAACGTTGCACGAGGTGGGTGTTCAGTTTGCCGAGCAGATCAGCGTGGGGGTGTTCAGCGGCAACGCGACCCGGCTGCGCATCCTGATGGTGGACGATGATCCCGCGATCCGCAGGCTGGTCGGTCACCTGCTCAAGTCGCTGGGGGTCGAGCTGACCAGCCTGGACGACGGCCGCCAGGCGGTGGAAACGGCTACCGCCGACGACTTTGATCTGGTCCTGCTCGATATGGAGCTACCGGAGTGCGACGGCTTCGAGATCGCTCGGGAGCTGCGTCATCGGGGCTTTCGCCGACCGATCGTGGCTGTGACCGCCCTGAGGGGTGAGGAAGTACGTGGGAAGTGTCTGGAGGCGGGATGCAGCTCCTATGTGGCCAAACCGATCACACCGGAGACGTTGACCGATCTGGTCGAGTCCCTGAGAGTAGAACCGCTGGTCAGCCTGCTCGCCGACGACCCCGAAACCGCCCCGCTGATCGACACCTTCGTGATGGAGCTGCCTGAGCGGGTCAGCAGGCTCGAGAATAGCTTCGGGCAGCGCGACTACGAGATGCTGACCCGCCTGATACGGATGCTCAAGAGCGAGGGCGCGGCTTACGGCTTCCAGCCGATCGCCGAGGCGGCGGGCCGGGTGGAAGACGCCATCAGCCGCAAGTATGGCGACGCCACAATTCTGGAACGGCTGGACGAGCTGATTCGCACGTGCCTGTCCGCCAGCCCCACGCTGTGACGCCTCGCGGAGCGCAGGTCAGTCTGCTTCCTCCGGCACAATGGCAGGTGGCGGCAACTCGCCGGGCACTTCCACGCGTCGACTCAGCCAAGCCAAACCGTGTTCGGCAACCGCCTGAATAACCCGCGGATAAAGCTCGCGCTCCGCCACGCCGACGCGCTCAGCGAGCGAGTCAGGAGTATCGTCCGCACGAACCGGTACGCGCGTCTGGGCGATGATCGGCCCATGGTCGTATTGATTATCCGCCAGATGCACGCTGCAGCCGCTCTCGGCCTCTCCGGCCGCAAGCACGGCCTGGTGCACATGGTGACCGTACATGCCATGCCCGCCGAAGCTCGGCAGCAACGCCGGGTGAATATTCAGCACGCGACCTTGGTAGCGCCTGGGGATCCGCCACAAACACAGGAAGCCGGCCATCGCGACCAGGTCGACCCGGGCGGCGTCGAGGGCGGCGACGATCGCGTTGGAAAACTCGGACAGCTCGGGGAAATCACGCTTTCTGATGATTTCCAGCGGAAGATCGGCCCGCCGGGCAATCTCCACGCCGCGCGCCTCGCTCCGGGAACTGATCACCAGCGTGATGTCGCAGTTGCGCAGCCGGCCGTCGGCGCGGCGCTCGATCAGGTTGGCGAGCGTAGTCCCGCCGCCCGAGATCAACACGCCCAGCCGCAGCGGGTCGGATTGGCTGAATGATCGCCGCATCGGGAGCATCCTAACGTAGAATCTGTCGGGCGACAGGCTGGTCGCGGCGTTGGCCGTGGGGCGTTACAATCGGCGGCTCGGAAACGTAAAACTGAGCAAACCCCCGGTCAGGCAGGAGCGCGACGGTGGCTCGTACAAAGAAAACCAATCCGCACGAACTGCAAGCGAAATGGAGCCTGTTGCTGGCCATTATTGGCGGCCTGTGCGCTCTGTTGTTGATCGCCAGCGTCTTCCGGTATTTCGACCTTGCGGAGTTCTCCGCCTACTACAAGAGGGACAGCCCGCGCCTCTACGTCATCATGGCGTCGACCGTGTTGGGTCTGGCCGCCAGCGGGATCGGCTTCTTCGTGGCCCTCAACAGCGCCGGACAGAAGCGCAACCCGCTCTCGGGACTTGCCTGGAAGGCCTTCTTCCTGAACGCCCTGATTATTACGGTGACGCTCTGTATGTTTCTCGTGTTTCTCTTCGCCAAGGAAGAGGTGGCTTAGGGCGTCCGGCAAACTTTCCCGGGAAGCGCCGCGGGCCTCAGCCCGCGCGGCGGCGCATTGAGGAGTGATGAAGCCCTAGGGCTGTATTGGCTCGTCGCCCAGGTCTGCCGCTTCGCCGGGCGCGCGGCCGACCCCGCGCAGGTACTCTTCGGCGCGGGCCAGCACGCCGAGAAACTCGCCCCCGCTGATCAGGTTGTATTCGCCGCTCGGGTGAGCGATGCCGAGGTAGATCAACTCGCGATGCGCGTAGCGTCCGAGGCCGGTCAGGCGCCAGTTCAACCCGGTGCGAATCCGGCAGGCGCGGGCCACGAGGTAGGCGACGGCGGCGCGGTCGAGGAACGTGTCGGCATTGTAATTCCAGCCGTAGCCGATCAGCCGGTCGGCCGCCAGCGCCGCGCTCAGAGCCTCGTAATTGCCCTCGAAAACCTCGCCCTTCGAGAGGATGTAGACTGCCCGGTAGGCCGACTCGGCCGTGACGTAGGGCAGATCGCTGATGTACTCGACCAGTTCGGCATTCGTCTGGGTGGGTACCGCGGGCTGGGTCGTGGTGTGGGGCAGAGCCGTGCGGCAGCCGGGTAACGACGCTGCGCACAGCATTCCAACCAGCCAGGTCGCTCGCAGCGTGGGGAGGCCGGCCCGGGTCACCTGTGCATCGCGCGTTGGGCATGCGGACATGGCTAGAAGCTCCAGGTCATACCGGTAAAGAGGAAGTTGCGAGTACTGCGATCCTGATACGCATCACCTGGGAAGAAGGCGCCCCAGCGAATGGTCCACGAGAGGTCGGAGGCGAAACGCCAGTTGATGAAGTAGTCCATCTCCCAGCCGACGTAGCCTTCGAACTGGCCGGCGGTGGAGTCGCTGATGGCTCCGCGGCGGTGGTGCTTGTGGTAGAGGAACCAGTCGGTGCCGATCTCCAGGTTGCGGCAGGCTTCGAGCTTGTCGAGCGGCGCCAGGCCGCCGCCCACCCGCCAGATGTGGATGTTGCTGCGGGCCGGGGCGGCGGAGATGCCGGTGTCGCGATAGCCGAAACCGACGAAGCTCGTGTCGTGATTGTCGCCGTGATTCCCGCCGCGGGCGCTGGTCGGGCTGAGGAGGCGGCCGGCGTCGCCGCTGGCGAACATGTATTCACACGAGACCTGCGGCCGCATGGCGCAGTCCCACAGGTACTCGAGGCCCATGTCCCAGGCCCAGGCGTCGACGGTATCGCGGTGCCGGAAATCTCCGTCGCCGTAGCTGTGCCCCCCCTCGTAGACCCACTCGGTCCAGTAGTTGAGATTGTGAGCCAGGCTGCCGCGCGACCCGACGCCGAAGTAGCGCGTGTCGTAGCTGTAATTCTGAAAGAGGTCGGTCGGGCGCTCGTCGGTGTAGTCGTCGTTCCAGAGCGCGTACCCGAACAGCTGATGGTTCTCAAACCCCTCGTAATTCACCTGCACGCCGAAGAAACGCCGGGCGCTATGCGTGTCGACCGAAGGGCTGCGGTCGACGTTGGGGTAGCTGGAGATGGCGTGGGCGAACAGGCCGATG
Organism: uncultured Planctomycetales bacterium; assembly: GCA_964508075.1. Lineage (GTDB taxonomy): Bacteria > Planctomycetota > Phycisphaerae > UBA1845 > Fen-1342 > JALSRY01. Next base: position 12,936 of record CAZDTB010000008.1, on the reverse strand, counting down.
ACACGCAGGTCGTATAGCTTGGCGTCGAACTTGACCGCGTCGAGCGGCATGTCGAGCGTGTAGCCGGCGCCCAGGCGCACCTCCTGCCGCCCGAGGCGAACGCGCATCTGGAGGGGGTCGTCCGGCTCGGTCAGGCGCAGGGCGCGACCGAGGTCGATCTGATACCAGCCGCGGTCGAGATTCGGGCCGACCCAATCCTGCTGCCGGTCGTACTCGTCGCCGGGGTTGAAGTATTCGAAGTTCAGTCGCATCCGGGCGAAGATCTCGTGCGCCCCGCGGTCGATGCTCAAACGCGTCCAGAGCGACATTCCCGGCCGCTGGTAGACGCGTTGCGACTGGATCCCGTCGTTGAAGTGGAAGATGTAGTACTCGAGCCAGCCGCCCCATTGCCAGTCGAGCAGCGCGTCGAGCGGGGCCAGCTCCTTTCGCTGCTGATCGAGCCGCTCGTCGATCACGCGTTGCTGTTGGAGCAGGCTCTCGCCTTCGCCACGCGCCTGCCCGCGCAGTGTTTCCACGCCGGCGAAAGCGACCAGCACGGCCACCGCGACCGCGACTGGGATTCGTCTCGAGAACGATCTGTTCATGAGCACCAAGCTCCGCCGCTGACGATCGGGGGGTGCAGCCCCGGTCGCCGACCGCGCCGATAGACCAAAACGGGCTTGGTCTGACCTGGCTGTGTCAAGCCGTGCAACCGTGCGTTAGCATGTCGAGTGCCCACTGATGTGTCAATCGGGACGCGAGCCATGGCCCAAGAAATCGAAGCCAAGTATCGGCTGGACGACCCGGCCGGCTTGCGCGAGCGACTGATTGCCCGCGGGGCACAGCGGGTCACGCACGTACTCGAAGAGAACCGGCTTTTCGATACGGCCGATCGAAAGCTGCAGGCGGCGGATAGCGGTCTGCGGTTGCGGACGTGCCGCGCACTGGATGGCAGTCAGCAGATCTCCACGACCCTGACTTACAAAGGGCCGCGCGCCGCGGGCAAGATGAAGGCCCGCGAGGAGGTGGAGACCGCGGTGAGCGATCCGTCCGCGAGCGCGACTATCCTGCAACGGCTCGGCTTCGGCGAGGTCGTGGTCTATGAGAAGCGTCGCGAGGCCTGGCAGCTCGACGAGTGCGAGGTGTGCCTCGACGAGCTGCCGCAACTCGGCTGGTTCGTCGAGATTGAGGGCCCGAGCGTGGCGACCATCGAGGCGGTCGCCGGCAAGTTGACCCTTGACATGGAATCGCTGCTGCGTGAGACGTACGTCGAAATGGCGGCCGTCCACGGCACTCTCGGGGAAGACAAGTGCGCGCGGCTTCAATTCGCGTCGTGATTCTTGAGCTGCGCTTCTGATTAGCTGACGGCCCGTGCGGATTTCCGGCTACCTCGTTTCGCTTGACCTCGCGATACGCGCACCGCCTTTCGTCTTGGGGAGTTCTGGCGACCCATGTAATTCAGGGCCGCGGCTCGCACGAAGTCGGATACGCCGCGGAAACCGGCGCGGCGCGCGGAGTCCTCCAGAATCAGCTTTTCCTCGCCCGTGAGGCGCACGTTGATCTGGGTTTGCCGGACGCCCTTGGCCGCCGGCGCCGGTGGCCGGAGGCCCATCTCGAGCATCGTCGCGACCGCCGCGGTCAGCGCTTCGCGTGTGGCCTGGACACATTCCTCGGCGGTGGGAGCGTCGGCAAAGACGGTGGGCATCTCGAGCCCACGCCCGATGAAGCCGACCTCGGGGTCCGGTTCGAGCACCAGCCGGTAGCGCTGCGCAATCTGTCGGGCGCGCCGCTCGATCGCCGGATCGAAGGCCCGATCGAGAGGTGCCTCACGCGTCCTTTTCTTCTTCGAGGATCTGCTGGATTTTGCGGGCATAAACCGCCTTTACCTTGTTCTTGTGTACGGGAATCGAGATCGGCAGCCAGCCTGGTTTCACGAACACGTGATGCGACCCACTAATCCTCTCAAGTCTCCAGCCAGCCGACTCCAGCCGCGCGCGGAGGGCGGGAAAGCGAACCTCGCTCGCCATAAGTCACCTCTTTGGGCCTCATGTTCGGCCTCACAGGGTGCATCGCCCAACCGTCCGAAGTATAGCGTAGGATATACCGCACGTCAAATCTCGGAACGTGAAAATATGAACGGGGCTCGTTCTATGACCCACCGCGTGAGCGGCCGGCCGCGCGGACCGGTCGTTCGCGCGGGACGCTTTCACCGCGACGGCGGGCGCGGACGGCTCGGCGGACGGTGGCGGCAATGCCGGCGGCGTCAATCCCCGCCTGGGCTAACTGACCGGCGCGCGAACCGTGCCGATAGAACACGTCCGGCGCCAATCCCAGGCGAATGACCGACTCGGTCGGCAAACCCAGGCGATTCGCCGTCTCCAGCACTGCGCTGCCGAACCCGCCGGTGACCGAGTGGTCCTCGAGCGTGATCACCGGGCCGCCGCGGGTAATCGCGGTGGTGACCATGTCCTCGTCGATCGGCTTGGCGAACCGGGCGTTGATCACCGAGACGAAGATCTGCTCACCCGCGAGCGCATCGGCCGCATCGAGCGCGCAGGACACCTCGCTGCCGTACGCCAGGATCGTCGCCTCCGGCCCGTCGAGCATCAGGCGTGATTTGCCGAGTTCCACTGGTGGCGCCTGGCCGAGCGCGTCCGGCACGGTGTCGCGCGGATAGCGAATGGCGCTGGGCACGTCGAGCGTGAGCGCGAAGCGCAACATCTGCGCCAGCTCGGGCTCGTCCGCCGGTGCCATCACGACCATGTTCTGGAAGCAGCGCAGATAGCTGATGTCGAGGTAGCCCTGGTGCACGGCCCCGTCGCCGCCGACCAGCCCGGCCCGGTCGATGCAGAACACGACGGGCAACCGCTGGAGCACGACCTCCTGGAAAACCTGGTCGAAGGCCCGCTGGAGGAAAGTCGAATAGATGCACGCCAGCGGCCGCAGCCCCGCTCTGCACATGCCCGCGGCAACATCCACTGTACAGCTTTCGGCGATTCCACAATCGAGACAGCGGTCGGGCAGCTCGTTGCGGACTTTGGCCACGCCGGTCCCGTCGGGCATCGCCGCCGTCAGGGCGTAGACCCGCGAGTCCTCGCGGGCGATCTGCAACACGGCGTCGGCTAGGGCGCTGGTCCAGCTCTTGCGCGAGCTTTTCAGCGGCGTGACGCTATCACCCTCGATCTTCAACTTGCCGGGACTGTGAAACGCGCAGGGGTCCTTCGAGGCCCAGTCACAGCCGCGCCCCTTCTCGGTATGCACGTGCAACAGCACTGGACGTGGCACGTTTTTGAGTAGCTCGAACATCTCGATCAGGTGCGGCAGGTCGTGGCCGTCGACCGGGCCGATGTAGATGAAGCCGAGCTGGTCGAAGATCTGGTGCGGCGACACCGAGGCCCGGAAACGGTCCTTCAAGACGTCGAGCGCCCCGTAAACACTTCTGCCGACCAGCGGCACCTTCGGCAGCGCCTGCTTGACCTTGGTCTTGGTTTCGTCGTAGAGGTGGCTGACGCGCAGCCGCGACAGGTGCGACGCGAATCCGCCCTGCGTCCTGGCGATGCCCATCGAGTTGTCGTTCAGCACGACCAGAAACTGCCGCTGGAGCGTCCCGGCCTGGTTGAGGCCCTCAAACGCCACTCCGTTGACAATGCTGGCGTCGCCGATCAGGGCGACCACGCGCTTGTTGCGGCCGAGGGCGCTATCCCCGCGGGCCAGGCCGACCGCCGTCGCGATCGACGTGCCGGCGTGTCCGACGTCAAACAGGTCGTAGGGGCTCTCCTTAGTGGAGGGGAAGCCACTGATCCCCCCGGCCTGTCGCAGGCTGTCGAAGTCGGCGTTGCGGCCCGTGATCAGCTTGTGCACGTAGCACTGGTGGCCGACGTCCCACAGCAGCCGATCCTCGGAGAAGTCAAACACGCGGTGCAGCGCCAGCGTGAGCTCGGTCACGCCGAGATTACTCGCCAAGTGCCCGCCGTTCTTGCAGACGACGTCGATGACCCGCGCGCGAATCTCACCAGCCAGCGCTTGCAGTTGCCCGGGCGCGAGACCCTTGAGGTCCGCCGGCGACTTGATTGTGTCAAGAATTCCCGCCATCTTTACTCATCTCAGTACGGCAACCGCACCCGCCCGGTTCGCAACCGCGTTAGCGATCGCGCCCGATCACGTACCAGGCCAGACCACGCAGCCGATCGGCGTTCGGGCCGAAGCGCTCCAAGGCCGCGACAGCGGCCTCGATCTCCTCTCGGGCCCGGCGGCGACTCTCCGCAATCCCGAACGCGGCCGGGTAGGTCTGTTTCGATTCGTCGGCGTCCTTGCCGGCCCGTTTGCCGAGCTCTTCCGTCGTTCCGGTGCGGTCGAGCAGGTCGTCGCTGATCTGGAACGCCAGACCGAGCCGGCAACCGTACTCCGTCATCGCTTTGATCTCATCGGCCGATGCCCGCGCCGAGAGCGCCCCCAATTTGCAGGCGGCTTCCCACAGCCGGGCGGTCTTGTGCCGGTGAATGAACTGCACGAGCTCCGGGTCGGTCGGCTGCTGCTGGCCGGCGATGTCGGCCCCTTGCCCGACAATCATGTCGCCAGATCCCTGGGCCAATGCCTGCACGAGCGCCGACGTCACTTGCGGATCAACCGCCTCGGAG
>CAZDTB010000008.1:4600-8310 GCA_964508075.1 uncultured Planctomycetales bacterium | reverse complement strand
CGCTGCGGCGGTCTCGGGCGGCTCGACACGCGAGATGGTCTCGAAGGCCAACGTCAGCAAGCCATCGCCCGCGAGGATCGCCATCGCCTCGCCGAAGACCTTGTGGTTGGTCGGTCTGCCGCGGCGGAGGTCGTCGTCGTCCATCGCCGGCAAGTCGTCGTGGATCAGCGAAAACGTATGGATACACTCGATCGCCAGCGCCGCCGGCCAGGCCGACTCCTCGGCCCCGCCACAGACGCGACAGCTCTCCAGCAGCAGCACGGGTCTGAGCCGCTTGCCGCCGTCGGTCAACGAGTATTCTACGGACTCCAGCAGGGGGCTGTGCGGGTGCATTCCCGCTTTCAGTGCATTCAAATGCTTTGAAATCTCGGTATCGACCCGGCGTCGCTGACCATCGAGCCACGCCCGCCATTCGTCCGACACTTCCACACCGCCGGCGTGCGCGGCTGCCGACCTCTCCATCGCCTGGGGATCACCGTTGGCCTGACCCTGCTGGACATCTGGCATCCCATCAGCATAAAGTCTTACCGGTCTGGCTGCCAGACCTTTCCGATCCTCGCACGACCCATGCGCGAAGAACTTACGCCGGAACTCGTGCTCTACGGCTACCGCATGGGAGCCTTTCCCATGGCGGACGAGGACGGCGAGATCTACTGGTACAGCCCGGACCCGCGCTGCGTCTTTGAATTCGACCGCTTTCACATCCCGCACAGTCTGCGCCCGATCATTCGCCAAGCGAGATTCGAGGTGCAGACCGACACCGCTTTCGACGAAGTCGTCCGCGCCTGCGCCGGCCGCCCCGAGGGCACATGGATTTCGGACGAACTCATCGTGGTCTACACCGAGCTGCACCGCCGGGGTTACGCCCACAGCGTAGAAGCCTGGCAGGATGATAAGCTCGCCGGGGGACTGTACGGAGTGGCGCTCGGCGGCGCGTTCTTCGGTGAGTCGATGTTCCACCGGGTCCCCGATGCCTCAAAGGTCGCCTTGGTCGCACTGGTCGAACGCCTGAAAGCCCGCCGCTTCATTCTGATCGACACGCAGTGGAGCACGCCACACTTGGAGCGCTTCGGCGCCGTGGAAATCCCACAGAGGGAGTATTTGAGGCGTTTGGAGCAGGCCCTACAGCTCCCGTGTCGCTTCGCGGACTGAGGCACGATCGTCCGGCGCGGCGACCATGTTCTGCGCGCGAGCGTTCCCCTTGAATCCTCAGACCCTTGGAGCAATGGCCTCTCACACCCTCTTCAACGAATGCACGTGCTCGTTCTCGATCAGTTCCTTCTGGAGTTTCTCGAGACGGTCGACCGGGCCGGTGACTGAGATGCGTAACGTCATATCGTCTTCCACATTCGTGATCATCCAGGAGCGGATGTGCAACCCCATCTCGCGAACGCGCTCGCGGATGGCGTTGGCCACCGGCGGCGACGGGTCCAGCTTCAGCTTGAAACGCGTCGTCACCCGCCACGAAGAGATCGCCTCTTCCGCATAGGCCAGCCCGAACAGCACGCCGGTAGCGAGGACCGTGGCCGCGCCGCCCAGGACGTATTCCCCGGCGCCGAACGCCATCCCGACACTGGCAACGGCCCAGATAGTGGCGGCGGTGGTGAGCCCCAGCACGGTGCCCTTGAAGTGCACGATCGCGCCGGCTCCGAGGAAGCCCACGCCGGTGACCACCTGGGCGGCGATGCGGGCCCGGTCCGAGTAGGCCTCGCCCACCATCGCGATCGACATCACCGTGAACAGGGCGGCCCCCAAGCAGATCAGGATGTTGGTGCGAAGGCCGGCGGGCTTGTCATGCAGCTCCCGCTCAAACCCGATCACGGCGCCTGCCGCGATCGCGAGCACCAATCGCAGGATGTATGACCAGTCGTCCATCCGCCAGCACTTGCCAACAGGCCCCGAGACGATCGAACAGCGGCATATGATAACTCCAAAGCGCCGTTCGTATATCGCCCGACCGATGGAATCAACCGGTTTGCGTCTCAAGGGTCTTTGGCGCTCCAGAACGGCTCGTAGCGCTGGATGAACCCGAAGGGAATCTGGTGCTCCGCGTCCCGTGACACGTGCCCGTCCAGGAAAACCACGTTGACGGCCTCATCATGACGATAGTCGAAGTTGTCTTTGCCGCAGGAATGGTAGGACACGATGCCGGGCGCCACCGACTTGCCGTTGGCGTCGGTGAAGGCGAGTGTGAGTGCTGGATACTCGAATTCGCCTCGCCGGCGATAATCGTTGTTGTTCGGCCGCCCGCCAATCCCAAACGTCACATTCATCCCGTAACTGAGCGCATAGCTGCGCGCCAGGTCATCCCGAAACCGCAGCGGCTCATCGTCTAGCGGGCACGTCAACGGCGACGCTTCCGCCGGTGGACCGAGCAGCGTTCCGTCCTCCGCACAACAAAGCGGCACATGAACATGCCGCATCAACGCGGGGTTCATGTACCAATGCAGCTTGCTGACCGGCTCGCGATTGGCCGGCTCGGCGGCCGGAAACCAGTCGGACTCCTCGTCGGCGTAATAGTGCAGCGCGAACCCAAGATCACGCAGTTGCGTCGAGCAAAGCGTTGACCGGGCCGCGTTCCGTGCCCCCTGCAAGCTGGGCAGTAAAATAGCAATCAGCAACGCGAGAATCGCCGCGACAACGAGTAACTCAATCAGCGTAAACGTCCGAGAGCGGTGCGTGACTTGTCTCCTCAGCGTTTACTATCGCCGCCGTGCGAAAACCAGGCACCCGAGTCCGATCAACGCCGCCGCAGCCGGCTCGGGTACCGGGGACCTTCTGCTGGCGTAAGTCCCCAGCCGGCCCTCCAATCCGGTCACCGGGGTGGGTGTCAACGCGGACGATGGCGCGCCCAAGGCATCGATAAATGTTCCGGTTTGCGGCCCACTGGCTTCACGGACGACCCGAATGTAGTGCACGTCGGCGACAAGTCCGTCAAAATCGATCCACTCGTCGATAAAGTAACCTGGGGTCCCGCCGCCAAAGTCGCCCACCTGGACGTAGTCGGCACCGTCGCTGCTCGCCCAGATCGACGCGGAACCACCTGGGGCGGCGTATTCGTGGATCACGACATCCGGCCCGTCCACGTCCCAGATTGGCACCTCAAAGCGGACGGTGAATGACTCGTCGCCGCTACCTCCACAGCTACGCCAACCGCCAACATAGTCGTTGTCCACTGGGTCCCAGGCATACCCGTTCTGGTCAACGTCCGCGTCAGGCGCGCCTGTGAGCCACCAGGTGGTCTCGTCGGTCATGAGCTGCCCGCCGAAGTTCTGCATGTTGCCGGTCCATTCGGTGACCTCGTCGGCCCAGTAGACGCCCTCGACCAGGTCACCGTGAGCTACGGCGATTGCGTTGATTGAGAATGCGAGCGCCGCCAGCACGACTGGCATGGACTTCATTTGATGACCTCCACACATCAGGGTTGCAGTGTTTTCATCTGTGCGCGGGGCAGCTATCAGCACTGCGGTAAGCCCCGCTGGCTAACGGAGCACGCCACCGGAAGCATGCTTCTTCCCAGCCTCTGCAGCACCAGCTTCCAGTGCAAACCGCGCCGCTCATTATGATTGATAAGCCAATCAATACTATTATGATACAAGCAAAACATATCGCCGTCAATCGAAATGGCCGCTTGACGCTCAAAAATGCCCGGGTAGAGTGGAAAAGAGGCAGCACGGCGAGACGCGCAGGTCCCCGTAGCTCAACTGGAT
>CAZDTB010000008.1:0-4590 GCA_964508075.1 uncultured Planctomycetales bacterium | reverse complement strand
CGCTGGCCTCCGGAGCCAGAGGTTACAGGTTCGAGTCCTGTCGGGGACGTTCAGCTCACCACGCCACCCATGCCGCAAGGCGGAACCCCGTGGAAACCCGGTTTCAGCATGCCGCGGGGACACGCATCGACAAACGCTCCGCCACACGCGCAGTCGGGCTGGTCGATCGGCTATCTTCCGGCCAGCCCGCGGCGTATTATCACGCGTACGCCCGTCGGGCATTGCCGCGCACAGTGTTCGCTGGCCGTCTGGTCCCTGGCAGACGGATTCACCCGGCGGCCCTGCCAGATTGGCGTACCCGCACGCGTGGCCGGCCGGGCCAACGGTTCATAACCTTCTGTACCAGCAATACTTAGCGGACCCATACTGTTCTGGCATGGCAATTGCCACCCAACTGCTGACAAAACGCTGAATAGGACAACAACGCAACGACTGTTGCTGTGGTAAGGAGGTGTATGATGTTCTTGGTGCGTAGAAGTTTTCCGGTGATGCGGTTCGATACGTTTCGTCGCGATCTGGACCGGCTCTTCAAGGGGTTCCAGTCCGGCTTTGGCGACCTGTGGTCGCTCGACGAGCGGTCGTATCCAGCGTTGAACGTCTGGGATCACGGCGAGAGCATCTGTGCCGAAGCCGAGGTCCCCGGGTTCGAGATGAAGGACCTCGAAGTCACCGTGATGGGCAACCAGTTGACGATCAAGGGTCGCCGCGAAGTGAGCGAGAAGGAAGGCGCGACCTTGCATCGCCACGAGCGCTTTACCGGCGAGTTCGTGCGGTCGATGACGTTGCCGGTCGAAGTCAACCCGGACAAGGTCGACGCGACGCTGAAGGACGGCGTGTTGACGCTGGTGATGCCCAAGACGCAGGCGGCGCTGGCTCGCAAGATCACCGTCAAGTCGGGCTAAGAGCGCCTAACAGAACTGACTGGGGGACCGGCCTCCGGCCGGTCACATGACAGGCCAGAGGCCTGTCCCACATGGTAATTGATAGGCGCTTTAAGTGAGTAAACACAGAACATACCCTGTTGCCGCCCGTAAGCGGCGAAAGGAGACAGCCATGGATAGTAGTGAAGCGATCGAGAAACGCGAAACCACCACGACCGAAGTGGAGCCCACGCACTGCGGACGTACTTACGTACCGACCGTGGATATCGTCGAGAACCAGGATGAATTGCTGTTGATCGCGGATGTCCCCGGCGCTACGGATGACGGCATCGACATCGACTACGAGCGCGGTCGGCTAACCGTCCAGGCACGCGTCGTGCCGCGGCAACCGCCAGATCGGACCAACTACCTGCTCCAGGAGTACGGCGTCGGCGACTTCTGCCGCTCGTTCCAGGTCGGCGAAGGCATCGACGGCGGCGAGATTCACGCGGAAATCGCCGGAGGTGTGCTGACGGTGCACCTGCCAAAGGCACCGGAGCTCAAGCCGCGGCGGATCGAGGTGAAATCCGCGAACTAGCGGCCCATCCGATATCTGTGACGCCGTCCGAATTCGGGCCGGCGGGTTACACGGGCAAGCGCTCGCGCTTGCCCGTGGCTTTTACGGTAGGGCTTGAACGTGCTGACCCAATCCCGGTGACGCGGTAGACTTCGCGCTATGGGCGCCGACTACATACCCGCTGGATACTGTCCTCATTGCGGGTACCGCATCGATCCCGGACGCTGCCCGGAGTGCGGGCGGGAGGTAGACAGGCCGGTCAAGCGAGCTCCGCGACGTGGCCGACGGCTCAAACGCTGGCTGATTGGACTGTCCGCGTTCGCTCTTGCGCTAATCGGCCTGTGGTTTGGAGGGCGGTATATCGTCTACAACTGGTGGCCGGCCACGCATCTGCGCCGACTGTCCGGAGGTTCTGAGCCATGGCGGTCGTGGGCTTATAACGTCATTCTCTATCGTTATCACAAATATGAGCCGCTCGTCACAGCTCGCGCTGATCGCATCAAGGCGGAACTGAAAGAACTGCCAGACCACGATTGGGCCGGGTACTACACTTACGAAAGGGCACATGTATCACCGGTGTATCTGGCACCCAACAGCGGCGCGGCGCACTATGGCGGCGGTCTTGGGCCGGTTCGGCTCAACTACGGTCGGGTGGTGGACGTATCGGCGGACGCGCTGACGCTCAAGCTCAGATTCAATCCGGCCGGAATGGGGAGGAATCAGGTCACGGAGCACATGATCCGCGTCTGGTGGGGCGATTGCCACTTTCTCATTCCCGGGCAGCGGATGATCAGCTTCTGCAACGCTGTCAACATCGGGGAGGAGAAGATTCACTACCTCTCGCGTGACGGGTGCGGCGAAGTGCGTCCTCCCGGCTTCCCGGAGGCACCTCAGGAATACGAGGCCTGCATTTTCAGGGAGCCGTTGCTGACGGTCGTGACTGCCGTCGACGAGACCAGGACACGGACAACAAGCGACGGCCGGGACATGACGATCACAACGGCCCGGATCAATTCCGGCGCACGTGATCGCGTGTTCGTGGGCATGGAGTTGCTGCGCATCGGCGATCCCGTTCGAAGCTCGAAAAGATGGAAGATCCGGGTCGTCGTGGTCCACGAGACAACAGCAACAGTGGAGGCGACATGGAAGCGACCGTGGTTCAGCCTCCTCTCCGCTCCGCGGGCCTTGATTGAGGCAGGAAGCTGCTTGCGCACCGGCGGTTTCACCGTCCCGTTGACTGCGCATGACACGGTGCCGGGACCGGACGGTTCTGACCAGCTGTCGATTGGCGACGGACCGGACTAGCAGAAGTCTGCCGCAACAGCGTTCGTTCAGTCGTCGATTTCGATCGGAACGCGGAGCACTTCGTCGTGGCTGTAGCGCTCGCGGAAGCGCAGGTAGCCGACCGGCTGCGTACCGTTGGGCTTGTCCTTCAGCTCCGCCTGCACGTTGAAGTCCAGCGGAATCGGGACGCCGGGGACGAAGTTGACCGGCGACTCGCCGTTGCGGCCGACCTTGATTGCGACCGACTCGGCCAGCAGGTGGTCGATATCGACTGTGATTGGCGTCTCGCGCTTGTCATCGGCCACGGCGAAGCCGCCGGTGATCACCAGCGTGAGCGAACCGGCGGCGCGCACGGTCGCTTCGTGCTCGCGGTTGTCGAACGCCGACGAGTAGATCGCCTCACCCGAGCCGTCCTTGACCATCACGCCGATGTCGGTGGTCGTGGCATACGCTTCCGGCGTCATCTCCAGATGGATGCGGACGCGGTCGAAGCCCTCATCCAGCTTGATCGAGTACTCCAGCGTGTCCTTGAGCCCCTTGAACTTGTCTTCCTTGTGCTCGCGATAGCCCTCGACCAGGCCGTCCGCGTCGGCGACCACGCGCTTCTCGAACATGTTGGTGACGGTCAGCTCGCCCGACGGCTTGCCGCCGCCGGACCATTCCGTGATCTCTGAAGGATCGGCGTGCAGCCCGAAGAACTGCATCTTGAAGTTGTACGGCCACTGCTTGTCGGGCTGGTCGGCGATGATCGGGACTTCCCAGACACCGGGGCGCAGGTCGTCGGTGAAGGTGCGCACGATCTCGCGCTGTCCGTTGTCCGGATCGAGCTGGCTGCCGCGCACGCGGTAGCCGTGTCCGCCGGGATCGAAGACATACTCCAGCCGGGCCTTCGAGACCTCGTCCTCCGGAGCCGAGAGTGTCAGCTTCATCGCGCTGGCGCCGGCCGGCACGGACACGAAGTAGCGATTCGGAACCCAGCCGTTCACTTGCTGATCCTCAAAGACCATGGAGAAGTCGGTGTCCGGGGTGGTGCGGTGCGGCACGACGACCGTGTTGACCAGGCGAAACGCGACGATGCCGTCCGCGATCGCGTCCACCGTGCCGACATAGAGCCCCGGTTCGGTGAGCATGCTCTCGTCGTACTCGACGTATACCCGCGCGCTCTGCTCGCTCCGCAGGTATGTCGTTTCCTGCGGCAGCTTGATCCACTCGGCGTTGGAGCGCAGCTCGAACTTGCGCGTGAACGCGGTGCGTGCGCCCGCGTCGACTCCGGGAGCGAAGATCGGTTTGATAGTGAACGTCTGCCGGTCTTCACCGCTCGGGAACCATACGCCGCGCCAGTACGCGGCGCGGGCGCTGCCCTTGTAGCCCTGCGGGCAGGGCGTCGAGATGTCGTAGCCGATCAACGGATCGTCCTTGGCCAGCGGGACCAGCTTGTCCAGGATCTCCCTGGCCTTGGGCAGGTCCGGTACGCCCCAACCGTAGTCCAGCTCGTTCATGCCCGCGACCGGACGGCCACTCAGTTCCAGTGCCCGGCGGACATCCCAGCCGCGCACTTTCGCACTTGGATCGTTCGCCAGGGCATCGCTGATCAACACGGCACACAGCCCGGCGGCGTAAGGGCTGGCCATGCTCGTGCCGGCCCAGAAGTCGCCGCCCTTCACATACCGCGGCACGGTGGACGTGGCCCAGCCGGGCGTGGCGACATCCGGTTTGGCGAGCTCACCGCCGCGGGAGCTGAACGGGGTAACGGCGGCCTTGCCCAGATGGTACCCGGCCACGTCGCGCCCGGTGTCGGCCGCCATCAACGCAGCGACGCTGATGGCGTGGTAAGCCGCCGCCGGCGTGCCGACCGACGACAGTCCCGGC
>CAZDTB010000007.1:0-25755 GCA_964508075.1 uncultured Planctomycetales bacterium | reverse complement strand
ATGCTCGACAAGGTCGAGCGTCAAAGCCGCCGGCACAAGGAGAAGCTGCGCAACCGCAAGCACCCGCCGAGAACCTCGGAGGAAGAACTGGGCTAGTGGGCGTCCGGCACGCCACTGGCGGAGACCGCAATGAAGCTGCTCGACTTGGTGCACCCCAAAGCGATCATATCGGACCTGGAATCCCGCGAGCGCAACGGCGTCATCCGTGAATTGGTTCAGGTGCTCGCCGAAGCCAAGCTAATCGACTCCGCCGCCACCGAAGGCATCATCAAGTCGATCATCACTCGCGAGCGGACGCGCGGCACGACCGGCTTCGGCAAAGGCGTGGCCGCCCCGCACGCCAAGATCGACGGGTTGCCCCGCGTGGTCGCCGCGGTCGGCCGCAGCACCCACGGGATTGATTTCGCCTCGCTCGACGGGGAACCGGTTTACGGCGTGTTCCTGATTCTCAGCCCGACCGACGAACCCGAAGAGCACCTCCGCGCGATGGATCTGGTCTTTCGTCATTTGCAGCAGGAGCGTTTCCGCAAATTCCTGCGCCAGTCCGACGACGCCGAGCGAATCTACGACTTACTGAAGGAAGTGGACGAGAAGGCCCTGGCGACCTGATCGCAAGCCGGGCCGGACCGGAACAAACTCGAAACATGCATGAGACGGAAACATCTGTGGCGCTGGAAAGAGAGACCGTCATCCCGAACAAGGAGGGGCTGCATTTTCGGCCGATCATGCAGTTCGTGGATGTCGCCTCGCGCTTTTCCGCCCAGGTCACGGTGCACTGCGAAGACCGGGGCGCCAACGCATCCAGCCCAATGGAGTTGCTCATGCTGATGGCTACGCAGGGCACGAAAGTCAAAGTCGTGGCCAACGGCGCCGATGCCGCGGAGGCGCTCGCCGCCCTGGTCGCGCTGATCGATGCCGGGTTTAACGAAGACTGACGACCCGAGCTTGCAGAAACGGTATTTCACGGCCGAAGGGGCCGGGCGCCACGACGGCGCCCGCGAACAATGATCACGAAAAGAGGCATTAGCGCTTCGCCAGGCGTGGCGATCGGGCCGGCCCTCGTGCTCGACGCCGAAGAGTACCGCATTCCGCGCCGCACGATCGACGCGGCGGACGTTCCGGCGGAAATCCGCACGCTGGACGCGGCCCTGGAAACCTCACGCCAGGAGGTCGCCGAGCTGCGCGTCGCCGCCGCCCGCAAGCTCGGCGACAAGACCTCCGCGATCTTCACCTTCCACGAGGAATTCATCGCCGACAAAGCCCTGCGTACGGCGGTCGTCGAGGCAATCCACAGGAACCGCTGCACGGCCGCTTACGCCTTCGGCCAGGAGATGAATCGTCGCGAGCGCCTCTTCCGCAACGTCGCTGACACTTACCTCAAAGAGCGGGTCCGCGACCTCTACGACATCGAGAGACGGGTCCTGCGGCACATCCTCGGGCGTGCCCGGGAGAGAATCACCAGACTCACCGAACCGGTCGTGATCGTCGCCCATGACATCACGCCCTCGCAAGCCATTTCCCTCGACCGTGAGCACATCCTCGGCTTCGCGATCAACGTCGGCGGGCAGACCTCGCACACGGCGATCATCGCGCGCATGCTCGGCATCCCCGCCGTGGTCGCCCTGAACGACATCACCACTGACGTCGCCGGCGGTGAGGCCATCGTGATCGACGGGACTCACGGCGTTGTGGTCGCCAACCCAGATGCCAACACGATCGAGCGCTACCTGAAGCGCCGGCGTGAATACGATGCTTTCGAGGCCCGGCTGGCCAAGTTGCGTGACCTGCCCGCCATCACCACCGACGGCACCGCGATCTCGCTTCAGGCCAACATCGAGCTGGCCGCCGAGACCCGCTTCGCCCTGGACTCCGGCGCCGAAGGGATCGGCCTGTACCGGACCGAGTTCCTCTTCCTGGGCAGCGATCGCCAGCCGACCGAAGAGCAGCAATTCGAGACCTTCCGCGCCGCGGTCCGCCACGCCCAGGGCAAGCCGCTCATCATCCGCACGATGGATCTCGGCGCCGAGAAGATGACCGACTACCTCGACCACCAACACGATCACAACCCCGCGCTCGGGCTGCGCGCGGTACGCTACTGCCTCGGCCACTTGGACATGTTCAAGACGCACCTGCGCGCGATTCTGCGAGCTGCCGCAGACGGCGACGTGCGCATCATGTTCCCGATGGTGACCACCCTGATGGAGCTGCGCCAGGCGCGCTCGACGCTCCACGAGGTCATGGAAGACCTTGAAGAGGACGGGATCCCCTTTGCGCGCGACATCCCGATCGGCATGATGGTCGAGACCCCTGCCGCCGCCATGCTCAGCAACACCTTCGCCAAGGAGGTGGCTTTCATGAGCATCGGCACCAATGATCTGACGCAGTACACCCTCGCGGTCGACCGGGCCAACGAGCGCGTGGCGCACCTCTTTTGCTCGCACAACCCCGCCGTGCTCAGGCTGATCCGCGAGGTGGTGCAGGCCGGCCGGCGGCACGGCACCGAGGTGAGCATCTGCGGCGAGATGGCGGGCTCGCCGACCTACTGCGAGCTGCTCATCGGCCTAGGGCTCCGCCAGCTTTCCATGGCCCCGAAGGACGTGCCCGAGATCAAGAAAATCGTGCGTTCGACCTCGATTAAACGCTGCGAATCGATCGCGCGGAAGGTCATGCGTTTTGATGCCGACCGGCAAGTGCTCCATTACCTGCGCGACAAGCTGCGCGAAGTCGACCCGGAGAGCGGAATCTGATGTCGCCGACCGCCGTTGAGAACCCGGGCCCCGCCAGCCTCGAGGCGAGCGCGCCCAGCGCCGTCGCCTTCTGCTTCACAATCGAAGGCGATCTGCGCTTCCTCTCGCATCACGATGAGCTGCGCATGCTCGCCCGGGCGCTGAGGCGCGCCCGCTGGCCACTGGCCTGCTCCCAGGGCTTCAATCCGCGACCGCGGATCGTGCTGCCGCTGCCCCGCCGCGTCGGCACCGCCTCAGAGTGCCAGTGGGCCGTGGTGCAACTGAGCGAAGCCCGTCCGCTTGAACAATTGCATGACCGCCTCGCCGCGTCACTTCCGGCGGCCTGCCGTTTGCGGCGCGTGGTCGCGCTGCCGCCGCGCGCCAGCCCGCACCCGCGTCGCATCGCATTCGAGCTCGAGCTCGAGCGCCAACACGCGGCCCAGGCGGCCCCGCGCATCAAGGAACTGCTGGCGGCGGAGAGTCTCATCGTCGAGCGCACCTACGGCCCGGACAAGCCGGCCCGCGCCATCGACATCCGCCCCTACATCGAAACAATCACCCTCGACGACCGCGCATTGGCCATGCGCCTGAAGTTCATCAATCAGCGCAGCGCGCGGCCGACCGAGATTTTGACAGCACTAGACCTGCCTGCCTCCGCCTATGACCATCGCGTGCGGCAGGTGGAAGTCGAATGGGACATGGCACTCGCCGACCCGCCACGCCGGCCGCCGAGTGCGGAAAGGAATAACGTTGGCCACGAAGAAAGCAGTTACACGCAAACGAAAGAGCACGAGGCGTAAGAGGAAAGTCAAGGCAGTCGAGAGCGCAACGCCGGCGGAAGAAGTCGGCGCAACGGAAAAGGTCATCGCAGCGACGGAAGCCAGCGCGTCCGAAAAACCCGGCGTAGTCGAGACCAAGAGGAGCGCCTCCACCGCCAAGCGCAGGAGAACCACCCGCCGGTCGAAGAAAAAGGTCGCCGCCGCTGGCACAAGCCCCCCGCGTGCGGATGCGCCCGCCGCGGAAGCGCCGACCGAGGCGGCACCCCCAGCTCCGGCCACAACCAGGAAGAAGAAGGCCCGCAGACGCCGCACCGCCAAGACGCGCCACGCCCAGGCAACCGCGCCCGCCACGAACAGCCCGCAAGCACCCGCTCCCTCGGCGGTCAGACCGGTCTCTCCCACGGCCGAAGTCGAGCAAAACGAAGACACGATCGTGATTCGTTTTCCATCCACGCCGAGTAACGGCAAGCATACCTCCCCGCCGCCGACCGCTGACGCGGAGAAGCCCCCGACAGTCGCCGGCTCGCAAGCCAATCAGGGTACCGATGCGGCGGCGCCTCCCAAGCGTCGGCGACGTCGCAAGAGGAAGGACCCGCGCGTCGCCCCGGAAAGGGCGGCCCCCAAGGATCGGCCGGAGACAACGAAGGAAGACCGACTGCGTCCCGAGCCGACCGACGAGCCGGGTGACTCCGTCGAACCCGCCACAGCGGCAAAGCCCGCGCAGCGCCGTCGAAAACGCTCGCGGCGCACCAAGAGGAAGGAAGCCGCAGCCGGCGAGACGCTGCCGGTGTCCCCGGAGTCCGCCCAAGTCCCCGAGGCCCCGGTCCCCTCGGGCGAAAAGGAAATGATCATCAACGTGGTGCCACACGAAGAGTGCCGCATCGCGATCATGGAAGCCGGCAAACTCCAGGAGATCTATCTCGAGCGCGCTTCCTCCGAGAACCAGGTCGGGAACATCTACAAGGGCATCGTCACCAACGTCGAGCCCAGCATCCAGGCCGCCTTCATCGATTTCGGCCAGGGCAAGAACGGATTCCTCCACATGTCCGACCTGCACCCCCAGTACTTCCCCGACGGCGAGGGCAGCACCGAGAACGTCGGCCGCAAAATGCCCCGCCGCAACCGCCCGCCGGTCCAGCGCTGCCTGCGCCGCGGGCAGCAATTGCTGGTGCAGATCACCAAGGAGGGCATCGGCACCAAGGGGCCCACGCTGACCTCTTATCTCAGCATCCCCGGACGCTTTTTGGTGATGATGCCCGGGATGCGCCAACTGGGCGTCTCGCGCAAGATCGAGGACGACGAGGCCCGCCAAAAGGCGCGCGACCAGCTCCACGAGCTCAACCTGCCCGAGCACGCCGGCTTCATCGCGCGGACAGCGGCCCTGGGCCGCACCAAGCGCGAGTTGCAGAGTGACTTGAACTACCTCTCGCGCCTCTGGAAGTCGGTCGACAAGCGCATCAAGGGCCAGAAGGCCCCCACCGAGATTTACGCCGAATCCGATCTGGTCATCCGCACGATCCGCGACGTGTACACTTCCGATATCACCCGCATCGTCGTTGATGATGCCGATGTCGCCGAACGCGCCCACGAGTTCCTCTCGATCTTCAGCCCGCGCTCGCGCGACGCCGTCGTGCACTACGACGGCCCCGAGCCGATCTTCCACCGCTACGGGATCGAAGATGAGCTCGAACGCCTACATTCCCGGCATGTGCCGCTCAAGTCCGGGGGCTCGCTGGTCATCGACCAGACCGAAGCCCTGGTCGCAGTCGACGTGAACAGCGGCCGCTTCCGCGCCGAGGACGACGCCGAAACCACCGCCTACAAGATCGACCTCGAGGCCGCCGACGAGATCCCCCGGCAGTTGCGCTTGCGCGACCTGGGCGGCGTGGTGATCTGCGACTTCATCGACGTCCGTCAGGAGAAGCACAAGCGCGAAATCGAACGCCGACTCAACCGCAACCTCAAAGAACACAAGGAACGGGCCAAGATCCTGCGCATGAGCGAGTTCGGGATCATCGAGATGACCCGCCAGCGCCAGCGCGCCAGCCTGACCCGCAGCGTCTACCAGGACTGCCAGCACTGCCGCGGCAGCGGCCTGGTCAAGACGCCTGAGTCGGTGGCGCTCGACGTCATGCGGCTGATTCAGCTGGCCGTCACCAAGAAGAACATCCGCTCGATCGAAGTGTCGGTTTCGGGGGAAGTCGCTTACTTGCTGCAAAACCGCAAGCGCAAGGTGCTCCACAAGCTCGAAGCCGAGCACGCGCAGTCGATCTCGATCCGGACGCAGCCCGAGTTCGGTCTCGACCAGATTCAGTTGAAATACTGCGATCAGCGCGGCCGCGTCGTCCCGCACCCGTAAGGAGCGCGACGCAGATCTAGCCTCCCACGACACCAGGTGCGAGAGAGAACTGTCGCGCCCGCCGGTCAGCTTGCTGGTTTTCTCGGGTGGGGCCCGAGAAAAGCGTTTGAATTCGACCACCTGCAGCTTATCTTGGAACTAATGGCGCGCGGGGACCGCTCACGGCCAGTCGATTCCGCGCCGCCCCCCGCGCACCTTCAGCAGCGCCGCCGAACACGGAGCGCATGGCGTTCCATAGCACTCACAAGGAGGAAGTCATGAAAGCACCCGCACTCTTGATCCACATCACGCTCGCGATCGCCGGGGCTGCACTCACCACCGCACGCGCCGACGCGGATCAGCTTCCCATGGATAGCTACCTGGTCGACACCGGGTTCTTCTACTACTACGACCTCGGCGTCGATCTCGCCGGCCACGCGCACGCCTTCATCGACGAGACCAGCGAGGACAGCCTCTATTACAGCAATAATGTCGGCGGTGACTGGTCCACGCCCGTCTTCATCGCCAACACCAGCGATTGGGGCACCATCAACGTCTCCGGGGCGGTCGAGACCGACGGCACGGCCCATATCGCCTATGACAGCGGCCCCGGCGGTGGCGGCGGAAACGACATTCTCACCTACGCGACCAATACAGACGGAAGCTGGCAGACCGAACAGGTGCGCACCTACTCCCGCTGGTACTCCCTCGATCTCAGTCCCGCTGGCGAGCCCCGGGTCTCCTACTATTACGACTATAGCGGCCTCAATTACGCCATCCTGACCGGCACAACCTGGAGCCACGAAGTCGTCGACTCCACCGGCGACATCGCCACCTACGCCGGCCGCTACTCAAACCAGGTGGTCGACGACAGCGACCACGCCCATATTGTCTATTACAACTACACCACCGACGCAATCCGCTACGCCACCAACGCCACTGGCTCGTGGGTCTGGGAGGAAGTTGTCAGCGGCCCCGACTCCGGCTACGCCAAGGTCGCGCTCGACCTCGCCGGTAACCCGCTCGTGGCTTATCGCGCCGCCGGCCGCGTCTGGCTCGCACGCCGGGACACCGGCGGCTGGGAGCCCACCCCCGTCACTGAGGCAGGCAACTACGGTTATCTGGATGTGGACACCGCCGGTGAAGGCACCGTCTGCGTGGTCTACAACGACAACAGCACCACAAGACTAATGCTGGCGGTCGAGAACGGCGACACGTTCGACCTCTATGAGATCTACAGCCGCCTGGCCGACGGCTCCGGACCCATCATTCAGATGTATGGCCGCACGGTCAACGTGCTGGTGTGGGGTCAAAGTGGACAGATGCTCTACCACCTGATCGGCGACCTGCCGCTTCCGGGAGATTATGACGGCGACGGCGATGTCGACCTCAGCGACCTGGCGTTCCTGCTGTCGGACTACGGCTGCGACACCGGCGACTGCCCCGGCGACATCGACGGCGATGGCGACACCGACCTCGCCGATCTCGCCCTGCTGCTGTCATACTACGGAACCGGAACGTAGACCGCACGGACGGGCGTTGCCACTGTCGTGGCCACCGGACACCCCAGGACAGGCCGCGAGCGCGGCGGCGCCTCGGTTCGTCTGGCCGTCAGACCATTTCTCCTCGATCCGCTCTGCGGATCTCGACCCCGCAGCTCGGACAGTGCGCTTCCACAACGTCCCTCAGGGTGCGCCCGCAATGATGGCAGTAGTTTGGCCCCAATCGGCCAGTCGCTCGGCCTGCCCCCCAGAAGTAGTCCTTGGCAAGCAGCATCGGTACGAGCACAAACCCGTTGCCAATCAACGCCCCCAGCCCCATCGCCGGATTTCGAGCCAGCGTCACCACGATACCAAGCAGCCCGAGCACCAGCGTCACGACGAACGCCCAGCGGTGCCCATGGTAGAGCCCGACCAGAATCAGCACGTTGAACGCCACCGCGATCAACATCACGACGTTCGGCTATATGATGCCGATCAGCAACTGTATGACACTGAACAGCCCCAGCGCGATGAGGGAAACCCACAGCACACCTGGAATCGCACGTCGCATAGTTCACCTCCACGACGCGGCACACCGCCCTGCCGGCGTCGGTTGGACATCGCCGCACTGATCAGTCACCCCGCGTCTAACGCTGATACGTTCCGATCAGCTCGCCCTCGGCGAGGATGTGCCCCTTCATCTGCGCGAGCAACTGCTTCTTGTCCAACCCGGGTTGCACATCCAGAGCCGTATCCAGCGCGTACAGCTTGAAGTGGTAGTGGTGCACGCCGTGCCCCGGCGGCGGCATCGGGCCACGATAGCCGATTACCGGCCAGGTGTTGTTGCCCTGCACTGCACCGGCCGGCTCGCCGAGCGTGGGCGTTTGGGGAACGCCTTCTGGCAAGCCGGTCAGCGTGGGTGGCAATTTGTAGATCACCCAGTGCACCCACGGCTCCGGGCGCGGCGCGTCCGGGTCGTCCATGATCAGGGCCAACTCCATCGTGCCCTCGGGAATGCCGGACCACGCCAGCGCGGGCGAAACATCCTCACCCTCGCCGGTGTGCTTGCGCGGAATCGGCTCGTTGTAACTGAACGCGGTACTGCTGATCGTGATCTTCATGGCGGTGTCCTCCGGTACGTCAATGTCTTCCGATCTGACCGCTTCTCGTGGCGTAGCCGCCCTCCTCGGCGATTCCACGTCAACCCGTTGCGGGGTGCTCTGTGGCTGGTCGCCCTGCTTCTCACAGCCTGCCAAAGTGAGCAGTCCGGCACACACTAGTGCCGTGCACCAACCGAATCGTCGACCTGTAGCAGGCATGGTTCCACCTCACGAAGTGCGTGCCTGAGGTGCATTTATACCCGAAGGTGCCCCGCCCTTCCAGGGCCGGGGACCGACCAGAATGCGACACGCTCCCCCACTCCCCGGGGATTCAATCGGCGGATTCTGCGCTGGGGGCACCCTCCGCAAACTGCTGCAAGCGCCCAATGCAGCAGGATCCTAAATCAGCCGACTCCGCGCGGCCGATGCCCAATGGCGCCGCGAAGGCCCAGCACGTTTTGCTGGCCGTGGCATGGAATTCGATTAGGAGTTTGTGACGATGGCAGCTACCAAGATGAAGCGGTTTGTGACGAAACTGGGCGAGCTGTGCGATCCGGTGGCGCTGGGGCAGACCCGCGGCGGGGCCGTCCTGGCAGCCGTGCTGATCGCCGGTTGGCAACTGAGCGCGGCCACTCTCGCGCAAGACGCGTCAGGCTACAGCGAAAACGACTATTTTCGCCTGGAATGGGAGTACGCCCTGGATGAGGGGACGGGGACTATTCGATTGACCGGCGTGGGTGAGTGGGGGTCGTGGTGGCCAGGCGTGCTGGAACACGGGCGTTTCACCACGGCCGGCGTAACATTCGACAGCATCTTATGGTCGTGGGGAGGGTACGAGGGCGAGCCGTACGGGCCGCCAACCTATCAAGGCTACGAGGAAGGGCGCCCCGTGTTTGAATATGACCTTCTGAACCCGATTTCGCTTGCTGAGGGCGGCAGCGTACAGATCGACCTCACGTATCCCACTGAGGGTCTAGAGCTGCGTGCCACAGAGTTCGACTACGAGGGCTACACGTTGAGTGCGGCCGGTCCGGTCATCCCGATTCCGCCGGGGGAAGTGCCCTTTGCCACCGTTCAGACGATACCGGAGCCATCGGCTTGCGCGACGTTGGGATTGGGAGCAGCCGCCCTCGCGGCGGCGCTGCGCCGCCGGGGCCGCGAAGACTCGCACATTTGATCCTGATAGCCCACAATACGCACTGGCGGGCAAGTAGCCAATGGTACCCGCTTCATCTGGATCGACGCGCTCAAAGCGCTTCGATCGTCTCGGCGATCACGCGCGGCACCACGCTGCCCCACTCCCCGTACAATCGAGCGCCGGCGGCGCGGACGTGCCCGCCGCCGCCGAAGCGGCGCGCCAGGGCGGAGACGTCAAGCTCGCGTTTGCTGCGGAAGTTGACCCGGATGGTCCGGTCGGGCTCTTCCACAAACAGCAGCGTGGCCTCGGTGCTTTCCAACCGCGTGGCCTCGTTGACCAGCTCGCTGGCCATGCTGCTGTCGGCCCCGGTCTCCGCGAAATCTGTTGAACGCAGATACATGACCGCCAGCTGCCCGTCAGCCTTCAACTCCAGATGATTCAGCATGTGAGCGATCAAGCGCAGCCGGGCGGGTGGATCTCGCTGATAGATCGCGGCGTGAATCCCGCTGGCGTCGGCCCCGGCCTCGACCAGGTCGGCCGCCAGACGCATCGTGCGGGCGTCGGTGTTGGTGAAGCGGAACCAGCCGCAATCCGTCGCAATTCCGGTGAACAGCGCCGTCGCCAGCGGCTCGTCAAACGCCACTCCGATCGAACGGATCCATTCGGCCACAATCAGGCAGGTAGCGCTGGCGGTGTCATCGAACAGCCGCAGGTCGCCCGCGCGCATGCCGATCGGATCACGTGTGGCATGGTGGTCAATCACAAGTGTTCGTGGAGCCTGCGTCAGAAACTCGGCGACCGGCTCGAGCTGCGCCAACGCGCAGGTATCCAGCAACACGACCGCGTCGCAATCACCCCTCACTAACTCGCGAACGTCATCCCAGACGTGCCACTTGGCGGCCGAGTCGAGAAACCCGTACTTGCTGGGCAGCGGCTCGTACAACGCGGCCACCGGGTCGGCTCCCTGCCTGCTCAGGGCCTGCGCCATTCCGGCCATCGCCCCCAAGCTGTCGCCGTCCGGCCGCTCGTGCGAAATCAACACTGGCTGGTGGCACTCCGCCAGCCATGTCGTTAGGCTGTGAAAATCACAATCGCTGATCATGACGGGCGATTGTAGCGAAGGCGCTGCACAAGCAACAGCGCGAGCATCGAGGGGACCTTCCCGGCGGGTGCGCAACTCACTCCGCCTCCCGCCCAGACTGGCCGCAGGTGATGAGGGCAACGTGGCAACCCTGCCGCAACTCAGGAACGTCGAAGCCTACCGCCCTTGCGAGTGGGACCTGAAGGCCGACTCGGCCGGCCGCCAGTACTGGGTCGATAGCTTCTGCACACACCTCCACCTGCTGGAGACCGCGATTTCGGAGGAGTATCCTGATACGCGGCCGGAGAAGCTTGCGGCTTTCCACACGGACTACGTCGCGGCGATGCGGGCGCTAGACGCCGAGCCCGACCGCTTCGAGCGCATCGACGTACTGTACCTGGATGAGGTTCGCAACAATCTGCTGCAACGGTACGGGTTTGACGACCCCTATCGCGGCATCAAGACGCGCGAAAACGAACTCGCCCTGGAACTGCTGCCCGATCTGCTACACGACATCGACGCCACGCCCAGCGAGGAGCTGGTCGAGAAACTCGCCTTCGGTCTGATGGCGGGAAATCTGTTCGACCACGGGGCGCTGGCAGCCATCGAGCGCTACCAGGCCGAGGCCGCGGAGTTCCGGCAGCTGCGCGACGCGCAGCCGGTCCGGCCGTGGTTCATCGACGGGGTGGACGCCTGGCGGAGGCGTTGGTCAGACGGTTCCGCCTACGAACACGTAGCGTTTTTCGTGGACAATGCGGGCCCCGACATCTGTCTGGGATGCCTTCCATTCATACGGTGGATGCTTCAGGAGGGCTCGCGAGTAACGTTGGCGGCAAACACGGGGCCGGCCCTGAACGACGTAACCGCTCCCGAGGCCCTCGCGTTGCTCGACCGAATCGCCGACCTTGACGACTTCGCATCGCAGGCACTGCGATCTGGACAATTGGCCGTGATCGCTTCCGGAAACTCAACGCCACTCATCGACCTGACCCGGCTGACCAAGCAGTGCGCCGAAACCCTCGGCGACGCCGACCTGATCATCCTTCACGGCATGGGGCGCGCAGTTGAGAGCAACTATCACGCGGCTTTCTCCCGCGACTGCCTGCGCAGCGCGGTCTTGAAAGTCGGCGCGGTCGCGAGGCGGCTTGGCGGACGCCTCTTTGATTGCGTCTTCCAGCTTCAACCCGCGAGCTGACCGGCAGATCCAGCCCCCCCCCCCCGGCCAGCGGGTCACCCCGGCGATTCGCCCGGATTACTCATGTGGCCCAGCCGCCCGCGGCGGGGCTCGCGCGGCATGCCCGGCCGAGGGCGGCCGTGCCACGAATTCCGCGTTCGGCGGATCTGGAGGCGCTTCAATGAATAACGTGGGTTAGCCCGGACTATTCATACCGCAGAGAGCGCGGAGAGCGCAGGGTGTTGTTGAGACAGAAGTTGTGGCAGAATCCGAGTGCGTTTCGTTTTGACAGTGTGTATCACCTGTCCTTCTGCGTCGGCTTCGCTAACCTCTTTTCTATCACCTCTCTGCGATCTCTGCGTGCTCTGCGGTGAATTATCCGGGTTAGCGGTGTCCCTTCGGCAGCCACCAGCGTTGCGACGGGGGCGTCTCCCAGCGGTGTGGTTCAGTGGTCGGCGCGGACGAGTCATAGCGGATCAGCTCGCCCAGGCAACGAACCAGGCGCTGCTCGTACGCCCGTGAAGCCTGATAGTAAGCATCCCGACCGCGTTGGTCGCTCCGCGCCTGATCAACCGAGACCTCCTCACCATCCTCGTCCAGGAAGCTGGCCGAGGCATGCAACGCCGCGCTCGGCCGGCCCGAGGCAACATCGTAGAGCACCCCCAAGACCTGGGCCGAGTTGGGGCCGTAACGGTTCGGCGCGTACAGCAGCATGAGGGTCGCGTTGCGGGCCGCGGCCGCAGCGCGGAGCGTATCGGTCCCGGGGTCCTCCGGGACCACGCTGATCGGCGAAAGGAACTGCAAATCACGCAGTTCGGTGAGACCGCGGACTGCCTCCGCCCAGTAAGCCTCTTCCACGGGGGTCGTTTTGACGAGGTTCAGCGAGCCTGTCTCACCGACCGGCACCAGCTTCGCGATCGCCAGGCTGCACGCGAAGCGACCCTGCGTCTCTTCGACAACCTCCAGCCGATACGCGTTATCGACCGGGGCGACATCGGCGGCCAGCTCGCGCATCTGAATCCGCCGCTCATAAACGCGCGGCGCTTCCGACACGCAGCCCAGCAGCGTGAACGCAACCAACAGGTTCAAAACTCCGATTTGGACAGCGGCGCGCATCTCCAGACTCCGAAATCACGGGGCATCACGGCGTTGATAGGTTTATCGGGTCGCAGCGGCTCGAACATCAATTCGTTGCCAGTCCACGCCCGGATTCGCATCCGTATTCACGCTACCCGCATGGCAAACCGATGTCAGCGCCGGGTTTTTTGCGGACCTGCATGGAGGCAATCAGAAGAGTCGTGCAAGCTGGCAGCCCCGTAGTCCCCACGACCGATAAACTCCAGCGTGCCGAAAGCCTTTCCCGGCGTCACCCCGGGCTGCGCCGCTTGCTCCTGCAACTCCCCTCCGCCACTTGGGCGTACTTCGACATCCTGACAGTCGCGGCCGCCACCGCGTTCGCGTACCACCTCATGGTCCGCGGAAACCCCGAGTATCGCTGGGTTGCCGGCCCCTGGCTGAACGGGATCGCCTCCTCCTTCAGCATCGCCCTTGCCGGCCTCGTCTTCGGACTCTACGAACGCCAGACGCTCACCGCCCGCAGCCGCATCCTGGTGCGCTCGCTCGCCTCGCTCGGCGTCGGGCTGATTCTCGCACACGCCTGCATCTCGCTCTTCTTCTATGGCGAGACCACCCGCTGGCTGGGGCTGTGTGTCGCGGGCATCTACGTCGGCGCGGCAATCCCGGCGCGCCTGATCGCACACGAATTCGTCACGAGCGTAAAGGTGAACGTGCTGTGCCTCGGCGGCGGCGAGTTCATCCGCGAAGTCGTCGCGCTGGTCCATCGCAGAGCCCGGCCCCACTACCACGTCGTCGGGTATCTGGACGTGCCCGCCTCGGCCACCGAGGCCGGAATGGTCGGATGCGAGCGCCGGGCACGCCGCCGGCCCAGCGCCGATCACCGCGACCGAACCCTCGCGAGCCGTTGTCCGCGCTTGGGCACCGTCGAAGATCTCCAGCGCGTGCTGCACGAGCACGCGGTCGACGAGGTCGTCGTCGATTCCAACCTGACCGCCCACGCCTCGGTCGGCGTCGCCGTCCTGGCCTGTCTCGACCATCGCTGCCGCGTGACCGACCAGCCGACCTTCGTCGAGAAGTACCTCAACGAAGTCCCCGCCGAGAACATCACCGCCCAGTGGTTCCTGGTGGCGGACGTCCAGGCGTCGACCGGGTACGATGCGACCAAGCGGATTATGGATATCGCCGCGGCGGGAATCGGGCTGGCGCTTACGCTGCCGTTTTGGCCCCTGATCGCGCTGCTGATCCGGCTCGACAGCCGTGGGCCGGCGATCTACGAGCAGGCCCGGGTGGGTCTGCACGGACGCATCTTCAGGATCTACAAATTCCGCACAATGCGGGCAAACGCCGAGCAGAACGGCGCGCGTTGGGCCAAGGCAAATGACGATCGCATCACGCGTGTCGGCCGATTCCTGCGCCAATCGCGCCTCGACGAATTACCCCAGTTATGGAATATCCTGCGCGGGGACATGTCGCTGGTCGGTCCGCGGCCGGAACGCCCCGAATTCGTCGAGAAACTCGCGGAAGTGATCCCGCACTATCGTCAACGCCACCTGATCAAGCCCGGCCTGACCGGTTGGGCTCAGATTCGCTTCCGCTACGGTGCCAGCGTGCAGGACGCTCACCGCAAGCTGTGCTACGACCTGTATTACCTCAAGCATCGCTCGATCGACCTCGACACCGCCATCATCATCCGCACCGTCGGCAGCTTCCTGCTCGGAGCGCGCTAGCAACCCCCGTAAGGACCCTGTCGCAGCCAACGTGTCAGCCGAAGTCACGTTCTTCCGAGGACCGCCGAGGCGCCCGTCGCTACCTCCTTTGTGGGCAGGCCAGGAGGTTGCAGCGATCCGTCGGCGCCTCGCCGAGCGGTTGCAGGGCCCCTTTCGCGACGATGCGGAAGAGCTCGTAACCGGCCTCCTTCAGGAAATCGCATTCCTGCTGAGCATCGGCGCCCAGCTCGCGCAAGAACGCGTCGTCGATTTCGAGAATGAAATGCGGCTGGTCGCGCTCGATCAGCCCGCGCATGCCCCGCAAGACCAGCAGTTCAGCCCCTTCAACGTCGATCTTGACCAGCCGCGTCGGCGGCAACTCCGACAGCATCGAATCCAGCGAAATCGTCGGTACGGTCGCGACGGCGGCAGTCTGCTCGCCGAGGTCGCGTATCGAGGAATACCCGGTGCGGTCGGCGGTGGCCGTGAAGAACTCGGTTTGGCCACAGCGATCGGTCACCGCCTGGCCGTGCACGTGGATGTTGGCATCCGGGTTGAGAGCCGCGTTTGCCTCCAGCCAGGCGCAGGTTTGCCGCGAGGCCTCGAAGGCATGTACACAACCAGCCGGTCCGACCAGCTTGGCTGCCACCATCGTGTAGTAGCCGACGTTCGCGCCGATATCGATCACGCAGTCGCCGGGGTGCAGGATGCGCACGAAGTGCCTGGTCAGGCGCTCCTGGGGCTGGTAGCCGTTCATGTAGATCCGCCGGCCGTTCTCATCGACGGGGCTCACGCGCATGCGGAAACCGCGCGCAAAGCGGACGGTCTTGGGAGGTAGCGCGGCGAATGACTCTTCGTGCTGATCGAGCCAGCGCACGATCCGCCAGCGACCGGGAAGGTTAGGGAAGCTCCGGGTCACCCACGACAGGCTTCTGACCGCCAACGGCAGTGCCATCATTCCATCCTTTCGGCGCCCGTCTCCGCCGACGGCCGCGGTGCAGAGGTGCCGAGCCGCACGGAACCTCCTCGACGCTATCGACGCCCGGCGAAGCGCAAGTTAAGCGTGCGGCACACCGGACCGCCTCTCCGCCACGACTGACCAGCCGTCGATCTCAGGGCGCCGCTGGCGGACAGTCGATAAGACCGGCGACGAGCGCGCTCGCTCGCTGGGCCAACGCGTTCGACACCGGTAGCGCGGAGCGATCACCCCCGTGAGCCTTCCTCATCCACAAGATGTCTACCTGGCAAGCCACAGCAATGTTTACGGCATCGGCGGGGGCGTGACCGTGACGGAGCAGCTTGCCGCGGTCTTCGAGCAACGCGGCTATCGCAGCCTCATGCTGGGCGTCGGCGAGAGCCCCATCCCAGCCGCCGAATTCAACCCGAACGTGAGGCGGCTGAATCTGCGCACTTCTACGCCAAGCCAGCTCTGGCGGCTGCGCAACTGGGTCATGCCGCGCGCGTTGGCGCGCGCGCTTTCCAAGCTCGCACGACCCGGCGTGGCGTTCGTCGGCGTGAACCCGCTCTGGATCATCGCGGCGAAGCAGGCGTGGCCCGATGTCCCTGCGGTCTACCTCTTTGTCGCCCTGCTGAGCAATTGCCAGCCGTTCACCTGGCCGAAACGCCGACCGACGTTATGGCAGCGCGTTGACTACGCGGCGGTCCGGCGAGCCGAACACCGGGCCCTCTCGCTCGCGGACCGGATCATCGTCCCCACGCGCCAGGCCCGCGACGAGCTCGAAGCGTTCCACCCGCCGTCGCGCGGGCGCATCGAAGTCTGCACGTACGGCTCCCAGCCGCGCGCCTTCAACGCGACGGTAAGAGCGAACAAACGCGCAGAGCTCGGCCTGAGTGAAGATGCGATGCTGATCCTGGCTGTTGGCGTCTGCAACCGGAACAAGGGCTTTGACCTTGCGATTCGCGAAATGCCGTCCGTCGATCAGCGTGGCAACCTCGTCGTGATCGGCGACGGTCCCGAGCAGGACCGGCTGGCTCGGCTGACGCGGGAGCTGGGTGTCGGCGACCGCGTGCGCCTCGTCAGTCAGCAACCGGACCTCGCCCCCTGGTATGCGGCCGCTGACTGCGTGCTGTCCACCAGCCAGTACGACACGTTCCCGTATGTCATTCTGGACGGGATGTCCTGCGGGCGCCCGGCGATCGTTCCGCGGCATGCGCCGCCAAGCGTCTACGCCGGGCTCGCGGAGGTCGTCACGGATCACGGAGGCGGCGTGTTGTATGATCGTGAGCGCAACGGCGCCCTGGCGGCGGGTCTGAACCGGCTCATACGGGATTTTGAATCTCGCGCATCGCTCGGAGGCCAGGCGCGGGAGTTCGCCCAACGACATCTTCGCTGGAACGCATGTGCCGATCTGATCCTCGGCCATTCGCCCGGATCGACGGCTGACACGGAGGACATGTCAGAAGGCGTGCTGGTTGCAGACGCCGCGCACCGGTCGGAGGGTCCCTGATGGGCGCCGACCAGGCCGCGCGCGACGTGTATGTCGGCTGTCACGGCGATCTGAACGGCTGGGGCGGGGCCATGATTGCCGGGCGCGGACTGGCCGCTGCGTGTCGGCAGGCGGGACTGACGACGCTGATGCTCGGCGTTGGCGACCGCCAGCCGAAACCACCGGCCACACCCGATGGCTGTCCGCTGCGAAACGTCGCAGTCCGACCCCTGCCGCTGCTCTGGCGTGTGCATACCTGGTGCATTCCGCGGATTCTGGCGCGGCAACTGCGCCTACTGTCGCGTCCGCGCATCGCGTTCGTAAGTTTCTGTCCGTTCTGGACCGTTGCGGCCAAGCGTGCCTGGCCCGACGTGCCGACGCTGTTTCGCTTCTGTGGCCTGCTGAGCAACTGCGGCCCGCTGACCCGGCCATCTGGCCAGACGATCACATTCTGGAAATGGGTCGCCGACGCGGGCACGCGCGCGGCGGAGCGGCGGGCGACGCGCGTGGCCGACCGTATCCTGGTACCGACACCCGAGCACGCCGAGGAGATTGTCGCGTTTCAGCCGAAGGCGCGCGGGCGCACGCGCGTAAGTCCGGACGGGTGCGATCGGTATGACCTCCGGCCCGAAGATCGCGCGGCGTTGCGCGAGCAGCTCGGCCTGAGCGACGCCGACTTTCTGATCCTGCTCTGCGGCAGTTGCGACCGCAACAAGGCATTCGATCACGCGATTCGCGAACTCGGCCGGACCGACCCGCGTGTGAAGCTAGCGATCATCGGCGACGGACCGGACCGCCCGAAACTGGAAAAGCTCGCAAGCGAGCTCGGACACGCGGAGCGCGTTCACTTCCTTGGTCGTGTGCCGGACATCGCCGGCTGGTATGCGGCGGCGGACTGCGTGGTCTCGACCAGCTTCTACGACACGTTTCCGAACGTGATCAAGGAAGCAATGTGGTGCGGCCGACCCGTCGTGGTCCCGCAACACGATCCGCCGCGGATCTACGCCGGCATCAGCGGCCTGCTGGGCCGTGAATGTGCCGGGCTGGTATACGACCGCCGAAGACCGGGAGCGCTGGCGGAACGGCTCAACGAGTTGATCGCAAACAGGAAGCTGGCGTCCGAGCTGGGGGCGCGCGGATGCGAAGTCGCCCGGCGGCTGTTCCGCTGGGACGATACCGTCAGGCAAATATGGAATGCAGCAGGGCTGAGCCCATCCGGCCCCACTCCCAGCGCGGCCGCTGCCACGGCGACGCCATCAGCGAATGAAAACCGAAGCGGGCCGCCCGGGCGTAGCGTCCCGTCCGAAACGCATGGTCGCGAAGAATCTGAAGCGTCCGCGCCGTGCCCCGGCGCCAATGTGGCCGGCAGTCCGGACGAGAGCGCAACGCCGGTCTCATGCGATTGCGCGCCCGCAGATCGGCGCTGAACGCGCGGTCGATGTTGTCCGTCAGGCGCCGGGCTTCCTCCCGCGAGTACACCAGCAACTGATCGGACAGGTACACGCAGGGTCCCTGGCAAGCCAAGCGCACGAGCAGCTCGTGGTCGCCGCAGTTCCGCATGTCGGGATAGAACAGCCCGGTCCGAGCCAGATACTTGCCGCGCACCAAGCACGCCGGCGTCTGGACGATGCAGCGTTCGAACAGATACGGAGCCAGGTCGAACGGGTGGTCGAGCGGGACTTCCGGCATTTCGGGATCGGCCCAGGAGCCGTCCGGGCGCCGGCACGTGGTGCGCCCCGTCACCAGGACGACCTCCGGAAAGCGGCGCATCGCCCCAAGCTGTAGCTCGATCGTGCTCGGTCGCCACTCGTCGTCCGAATCCAGAAACGCGACGAACTCGTTCGGCCGGGCGCGGATAGCGGTGTTCCGGGCGGCGGACACCCCGGCGTTGGACTGACGAATGTAGAGAATCCTGTCAGCGAAGCCCCGGACGACCCGTGACGTGTGATCCGTGCTGCCATCGTCGATCACGACGATGTCGCAACGGTCGGCGACGGTCTGGTCGAGCGCGCTTTGGATGGCATAAGCCAGCAAATCGGCGCGGTTGTACGTCGGCAGCACAACCGTAACGCGCTCGTTGCGAGCAAATGTGATGCGGCTCATGCTTGTCCGTCCAAGCGTGTGGCCCCGGCGTCCCGCCGGTGAATCAAACCGGGTGGCACGGGCGTTTCGCCCATGG
The DNA here is from genome assembly GCA_964508075.1 of uncultured Planctomycetales bacterium. Lineage (GTDB taxonomy): Bacteria > Planctomycetota > Phycisphaerae > UBA1845 > Fen-1342 > JALSRY01. The sequence continues at coordinate 6,529 of CAZDTB010000007.1, read as the reverse complement.
GGCGCGCCCAGGCGGGACACCTGTGCCACCCTTGCTTTGGGGGCTTTCGCAACATGTTCTGTTTCTGAACCACTGCACCAGCCGTATCGGGACCCGCCACGGCGGCCTTGAACGACGTTATCTTCGGCACATCACGCGATCTGCCCAACGCTTGGAGCGTCTACCGAAAAGCGCAGAAATCGTGCTTTTTCGAAAGAGGGCCGCGGCCACCTCGCCGTAGCGCCGCCGTGCTCTTCCCGCCGTTCAGCACGCAAATCCGGGCCACCGATATAGGAGGTTAAGGCGTCCCGCCCCAACGCGGAGCGGGATCGGCAGCTATTGCGCACCGCGCTTGCCGGCCACGCCGTGTGGCTGCCCAAGCGCGCGGGAGAACGAACTCCTTGAGGGAGCTCGAACGGAATCACGCGTCCATCACCCACGGGAATGCTGGCTCCCCGTACGCGCCCGCCGCCGCGGACGTCCTGGTGATCGAGCCACAGCGCGGGTGGCGGTCGATCGATTTCGGCGAGTTGTGGCACTATCGCGAACTGCTCTACTTTCTAGTCTGGCGGGACATCAAGGTCAGGTACAAGCAGACCGTGATCGGGGCTGCCTGGGCGATCCTGCAGCCGCTCTGCCAGATGGTGATTTTCTCGGTGATCTTCGGCGCGTTTGCCAAGATCCCGTCGGAGGGGTTCCCATATCCGATCTTCGTCTACGCCGGCCTGCTGCCCTGGACGTTCTTCGCCAACGCCGTCTCGCAGTCGAGCGTCAGCCTGGTCAATCAGTCGCAACTGCTCACGAAAGTGTACTTCCCGCGGCTGTTCATCCCGAGCTCGAGCATCGGCGTCGGGCTGGTCGACTTCAGCCTGAGCTTTGGCGTCTACGTTTGCCTGATGCTGTGGTACGGGCACGCCCCCGGCGTCTCGGTCGTGCTGCTGCCGCTGTTACTGCTGCTGACAATGATGACCGCGTTCGGCGTGGGGGTCTTCCTCGCCAGCGTGACCGTCGCCTACCGCGACTTCCGCCTGGTCGTCCCTTTCATGGTCCAGATCTGGATGTATCTCAGCCCGGTCGTGTACGCCGTCACGCTCGTGCCCGAGAAGTACCGCTGGATCATGGCCTTCAACCCGATGACCGGAATCATCGGCGGTTTCCGCAGTGTGCTGCTGAATCAGCCGGTGGATTGGAACGCCCTCGGAATCTCCCTGCTGGTCTCGTCGATCCTGCTGACGATCGGCGTTGCGAATTTCCGGCGCACCGAGCGTCGGTTTGCCGACATCGCGTGACCCTGATGACCGCGACCGCCATCCGCGTTCAGAACCTCGGCAAGCAATACAAGCTGGGTCTGCGCGCGGACGCGAAACACTCGTTCGGCGAGGCTTTGATTCACGCATTTGGCGCGCCGCTGCGGCGTCTGCGAAGGCTCAGCGAGCGCTCCGACGGCAGCGACCTGTTCTGGGCCCTGCGGAACATATCGCTCGAGGTTCAGCCCGGCGAAGTGGTCGGCATCATCGGTCCCAACGGCGCCGGCAAGAGCACGTTGCTCAAGGTCCTCTCGCGCATTACCAGCCCCACGACCGGGCGCGTCGAGTTGCGCGGCAGCGTGCGCAGCCTGCTCGAGATCGGGACCGGGTTTCATCCTGAGCTGACCGGCCGCGAGAACATCTACCTCAACGGCGCCATCCTGGGCATGAAGAAGGCCGAGATCGACGCGCATTTTGACCAGATCGTCGCATTCGCCGAGATCGACCGCTTTCTGGACACGCCGGTCAAGCGCTATTCGAGCGGGATGTACATCCGCCTCGCGTTCGCCGTCGCGGCCCACTTGCAGCCGGACATCCTGATTGTCGACGAGGTCCTCGCGGTCGGCGACGCCGCGTTTCAGAAGAAGTGCCTGGGCACGATGCGCAGCGTGGCGACCTCCGGCCGTACCGTTCTGTTCGTCAGCCACAACATGGCGGCGATCTCGCAACTGTGCACGCGGGCGGCCGTGTTGGTCCAGGGTGAGATGATCTGCGACGGTACCACCAGCGAGGCAATCAAGCAGTATCTCTCGCTGGGCGAGACAACTGGCGCGCGCGTCACCTACGAGCCCGACGAGAGCAAGCCGATGCAGATCAAGTCGGTCGCGATCGAGTCGGCCGCGGGCCGACGCGTGGCGAGCGTTGACGCCGCCGAGGGCGGGCAGCTCGTGATTGGGTACCGAGTGCGCGAATGGGTCCCGGGCACGTATGTTGCGATCATGGTCACGAACGAGGCCGGCCACGATATTCTCTGGTCGTGCGACGTGACCGAGATGGAGGGGTTGCGTGAGACGCGCCCGCCCGGGCAATACGTGGCGCGCGTACGCATACCGGGCCGCGTGCTGACGCCCGGGACGTACTACGGCTCGGTGGGGTTCTATCACCCGGGGCGCGATCAGTCCTTCGAGTATCGTCAGCGCTGCGTGTGTTTCGACGCCGTCGATCACAGCTCACTGCTGACACGGCTGGGGATCAGGTATCCCAGTGCCGTCGCGCTCCCGCTGGAATGGGAGACGCAGCCGGTGGCAGACTCGACCGCTGCCTCGCCGGTCGACCCGAAGCCGATGGAGACGGATGTCTACGTCAACGCCAAATCCTAGCGCGAGCGACCCGCGTGCAGGAGCCGCGGCTCACGGGGTGCCTTCAAGGCAGCTCATCGGCGCCACGTGCGCGCTGTGCAACGTCTCCCTGCGGCCATACGCGTTGATCGCCGCGTGCTACCTGGATGAGGCGTTCTATACACCCGAGCTACGGAGTCGAGTGCCGGAGTTGTGCTACGGCCGGTGTCGCGGGTGCGGGGCGATCTGGGCCACCGATGCGCGCCGCAACGAGGGACTGCTGGCCGAAATCTACGCCGGGCTGCCGGCAGAGTACTGGACCAACCTCTCGGGACACCAACCCAGCTTCGAGCGCTGGGACGGGCTGCTGCAACGCTTCGCCCCGGGCCGGCTGCTGTGCGACGTCGGCTGCGGCGACGGCAAGTTCCTCGAGGGGATCTCGAAGCGCTGGGAGAGGCACGGGCTCGAACCGGGTCGCGCGGCAGCGGCGTTGTGCCGCAGCCGCGGGCTCGACGTGACCGTTGGAACGCCGCTGACTACTGACGGCGTCAACACCTATGACGTCGTGACGTGCATTGACACAATCGAGCACACGCTCGATCCGCGAGTCGAACTCGATGCGATGGCGGGCATGCTCCGACCGGGCGGCGTACTGCTGGTGCTGACCGGAGATGCGAGTGCGTGGACGGCGCGCCTGCCGGGCTCGTGGTGGGAGTACCTGCACTGTGTCGGTCACGTCTCGGTGCTCAGCCGCCGAGCGCTGCTGACGTTGTTGAGGCGGGCCGGGTTGGAGGTGCTCCAGGACCAGACCATCAGCCACCATGCCAGCGTCCCACTCGGCCGGTGGCTGTGGGAGCTGGGACGAAACCATTGGCGGCGTGCCCGCGGCTATCGCCGCTATCGGCGGATGCACTATCACCGCGATCACCAGTTGGTGCTCGCGCGCAAGCCGCCGGTTGAGAGCGGTGAGTCGCGGCAGTTGGACTGATCGGAGCCGTCAAAAGATACGATGTCCGCGCCAATCAAGGTCATGACCGTTTTCGGCACGCGTCCGGAGATCATTCGTCTCTCGGCGGTGCTTCAGAAACTGGACCATAGCGCGCGGCACATCACGGTTCACACGGGTCAGAACTACGACTACGGCCTGAATGAGGTTTTCTTCCGGGACTTCGGTCTACGCAAGCCAGACTACTTCCTGGAAGTCAAGAGCGCCACGGTGGGCGAGCAGATCGGCAAGATCCTGATACGTAGCGAGGAGGTTATCCGCCAGGAGCGGCCCGATGCCCTGCTCGTATTGGGTGATACCAACAGCGCCCTCGCCGCGATCGTCGCCAAGCGCTACAAGGTCCCGGTTTTCCACATGGAGGCCGGCAACCGCTGCTTTGACGAAAACGTGCCGGAGGAGCTTAACCGCCGCATCGTCGACCACATCGCGGACATCAACCTGTGCTACACCGATCACGCCCGGCGATACCTGCTGCGGGAGGGCCTGCCGCCCGGGCGCGTTTTTGTCACCGGTTCGCCGATGGCCGAGGTGCTCCACAACCATCGTGAACAGATCGCGGCGTCGGACGTGCTGGAGCGTCTGGAGCTGACGCAACGCGGCTACTTGGTCGTCAGCGCCCACCGCGAGGAAAACATCGAGAGCTCGACACGACTGAGCGCGCTACTAGAGACGTTGAAGCACGTCCACGCGACGTACGAGCGCCCGGTAATCGTCTCCACCCACCCGCGCACGGCTAAACGGCTCGACAAGCGGGGCGTCAAGTCGTCCGACGACATCCGCCTCTGCGACCCGTTCGGATTCTTCGATTACGTGCACCTGCAACAACACGCCTTCTGCGTCCTCTCCGACAGTGGCACGATCTTCGAGGAGTCGTCCTTGCTGGGGTTCCCCGCGGTCGTCCTGCGCGACAGCACCGAGCGGCCCGAGGCAATCGACACCGGGGCCTGCGTCCAGACCGGCATGGATTCCGACCTGGTCCTGGCGGGGATCGAGTTGGCCGTCGCCGAGCGCGAGCGCGATCAGGAGCAGCGCATCCCGTACGACTATCGCCACACGAACGTATCCAGTCGCGTCGTGCGTCACATTCTGGGCCAGGCTCGGATCGTGAAGAGGAAGATCTGGGGGGCGGACAACGATATCGATCTGTTTGGATCGGGTTAGCGGCAGGGAAGTGCAGTCATGAATCCAAGCGAAGTTCTGCTGATCACCGGCGGCACCGGGTCATTCGGGAGACAGTTTCTGTCATCGCTGCTGGCTCTTCCCGATGAGAAGGCCCCTGGAAAGGTGCTGATCTTCAGCCGCGATGAGGAAAAGCAGTTCCACCAGCGGCACGACTTCCCCGACCCGCGCGTCGAGTACCTGATCGGCGACATCCGCGACCGCGAGCGCTGCCGGCAGGCTCTCGCCGACGTCGACATCGTCGTCCACGCTGCTGCCCTCAAGCAGGTCCCGACCGGCGAGTACTTCCCCACCGAGATGATCCGCACCAACGTGATGGGTACCGAGAATCTGGTTCTGGCGGCTCGGGCCAACGGCGTCAAAAAGTTCGTCTTCCTGAGCACCGACAAAGCGGTCTACCCGATCAACGCCTACGGCATGTCCAAGGCCGTCGCCGAGAAGATCATTCTGGCCGCCGCCGGTCACAACCTGTCCAACGGCAACGGCAGCCGCAACGGCACGACTTTCACGACGGTGCGCTACGGCAACGTGATGGGCTCGCGCGGATCGGTCATCCCGCTGTTTCTCAAACAGATCTCGCAGGGGGACGGCATCACGGTTACGCACGCCGATATGACCCGCTTCCTGCTGAAGCTCTCACAAGCGACCAGCCTGGTGCTCTATGCCCTCGGACACGGCGCGCAGGGGCGCCTGCACGTCCGCCGCTCGCCGGCCTGCACGCTTGACAACCTGATCAAGGCCATGGAGGTCCACTTCGGCCGTGACCTGAGGCGCAACGTGATCGGCGTGCGTCCCGGTGAGAAGATGCACGAGACACTGCTGACCGCCGACGAGCTGGCCCGCGCGGTCGAGACGAGCGGCCGGGACGACGGTGGCGACATCATTGCCATCCGCTCGTACTTCGAGTGCAAGATGACTCCTGACCCGGTCGTTTACGACAAGTTCCTCGAAGAGCTCCCGCAACCGAAGAGCGACTTCACGTCCGAGGACACCCGGCTCCTGAATCCGCAGGAGACGCTCGATCTGCTCAAGGAAGCCTCGTTGCTATGACCGCTCAGACCGTCGGCATCACGGGGGGCAAAGGCTTCATCGGCCGCCACCTGGCCGAGGCCCTTCGGCAGCGCGCGGGCGAGGTTGTGCTGTTCGAGGGGGATATCTGCAAGCCCGAAGAGGTACGACCTTTTGTCGAGCGCTGCTCGTGTATCTTCCACTTGGCCGGTGAGAACCGGGCACCGGACGACGAGATCCTCCGGGTCAACATTGGCGGCGTGGAAAACCTGGCCACCGCCGCTGAAAACACCGGCAATCGCCACCTGATCTTCGCCTCCAGCAACATGATCGAGCGCGACCCGGACTGTGCGTATTCGCGGAGCAAGCTCGCCGGCGAGCAGCGCCTGGCCGCGCTCCCGGCCACCAACGGCTGCAAAGCCGGTATTCTCCGACTCCCAAACGTCTACGGCCCCGGCTCGATGCCGTTCTACAACTCCGTGGTCGCGACCTTCTGCTGGTATGCCGCCAACAACATGGCCGACCGCATCGCGGTCCACGGCGACGGCAGCCAGAAAACCGCGCTTATCCCGGTTGATCAGGCGGTCGACGCCCTGCTCGCTTGCCTGGGCCAGAAGGAAAGCCTGGAGCGACGGGAAATCGCCGGCGAAGCACTCTCGGTGTGCGAGTTGGCCGACGTGATCCGCGATCCGGATCGGCGCCGTGAGTACCCCGTACTCCAGGCCCAGTACGAATTCTACGCCGACGCCACGCGGCCGGAGCAGAAGCCGGTC
>CAZDTB010000006.1:24402-26201 GCA_964508075.1 uncultured Planctomycetales bacterium | reverse complement strand
ACGTCCGGAGCCGCCAGGCCGGCGAACCCGGTCCCGATGATCGTCACGATCGTGTGACCGTCCTCCGAACCAATGGCCGGCTCAACCGAACCGATCGTCACCGCATCCCGCGGCACGTAGGTGAACAACACGCTGGCCGTCGCGCCGTAGGCGTCCGTCACCTGCAAGATCACCGTGCCAGGAGCATGCGCCGGCGTCTCCGCCTCCATCAGCATGTCGCTCAGCACCGCGAGCTGATTGGCAGGCGTGCCGTCGAACGTCACGTCCGCAGCCGTCAGGCCATCGAACCCGCTGCCGATGATCGTCACGATCGTGCCACCGTCCTCCGAGCCAGTGGCCGGTTCAACCGAACCGATCGTCACCGCATCCGGCGGGACGTAGGTGTACAGGGCCTGGACCGTCTCGCCGTGAGCCGTCACCTCGAGGATCACCTGACCCGTCCCGGGCGCCACTGGCGGGGCCACCGCCTGGATCATCACGTCGCTCAATGTGGTCACGCCCGGCAGCGCAGAGTAGCCGCCGAACTTCACGTCGGTCACGTCGGTGAACGCGGTACCCGTGATCGTCACCACCGTGGCGCCCGCTTCCGGACCACTGTCGGGAGATACAGACGTAATCGTCGGCACCGCCGGTGGCAGGTAAGTGAACAGCGCCTCGGCGTTGCCGTTCAGCGTCGCCACCTGGAGCACTACCGTGCCCGTTCCGGGCGGCGTAACGGCCTGCAAGACGGTCGCGCTCAACGCGGTGAAGCTTGCCGCCGATGCACCGCCGAACGTCACATCCGTGACGTCGACGAAGGCGGTGCCGTTGATCGTTACGACCGTACCGCCCGCCTCCGGGCCGCTGTTGGGTGATACGGACCTGATTGTCGGCGGGGCAGGCGGGAGATAGACAAACTGCTGTGCGCCTGCGACCCGCCGCCCGTCAGGCAGCTCGACCGTGACGTCCACCGCGCCGGGCGGGTTGGGCGGCGACATGCCGCGCACAATATTCGCGCTGACGAACTCCGTGCTTTCTGCCAACGTCTCGCCAAACAGAACGACCGATCCCGGCTCGAACTGCGAGCCGCGCGCGGTTACCTCGGTTCCGCCAGAATACGGCCCCGAGGTCGGACTAATCGAGACCAGGGTCGGCTGCGGATACGCCGGGTCACCTGGAGCAAGGTAGGTGAAGCCGGGGGGGTAAGTTGTCGAACGGCCGTCGCCCGCCACCAGAACGACCTCTGCCGTCCCGACCTCTCCGGGGGGCGTGATCGCCCGCAGGAGCCGCTCGGTGACGAAACTGAAGTTGGGGGCCGGCCGGTCACCGATCAGCAAGACCGCGTCAGGAACGAGCGCAGAGCCCGTGATCGTCAGGGGCGTGCCACCGGCGGCGGGGCCGCTGGCCGGCGTTATCGCACTAATCGTGAGCGGCAAATCTGCGGCGGACTCCTGAGATACGTACTCGAACGCGTCCGCAACCGTTACGCTACGTCCGTCCGCGAAGAGGAGGCCAAGCGTCGCCAGACCCGGCGCTCCGGCCGGTGTCGTCGCCGTAATTGCCTGAGCGTGCAGGAACTGCACGTCCGTGGCCGCCACGTCGTTCAGCGTGACCGCGAGCGGCTCGGCGAACAACGCCCCGAGGATAGTGATCTGCGTGCCTCCCGCGACCGGGCCCGAACTGGGCTGAACAGATTCGACCGTAGCCGGTAGCGGAAAGAGCAGACAACCTGTACTGACTACTGCAACGATGGCGGACAGCGCTAGCAGGGTGCTGACGCGACCTGCGGTCTGACGGCGCAATACCCGTGACGCTCGCAT
>CAZDTB010000006.1:0-24392 GCA_964508075.1 uncultured Planctomycetales bacterium | reverse complement strand
TCCTCCGCTCTTGAAAGGCACTCGGCCGCATCCTGCGCAAAGTACCCGATGTAGGTGAAAAGGTTGCTCGTCCCTGTGAATACAACTCTTTTAGCACGCTGAGCTTGGGGCGTCAAGGGGCCTCAATAGGAATTATTTGGATTCCTGTTTTTGGCGTGCCAAGCGGCATTATTCTCGGCACCGCGCGGAGATACGCCTCCGGCCGGGGCACCGGGGACCGTACCGCGACGTTCCGACTGCTCAGCGGCGTGGCCCATCAGGCCGACTTCCCCCCAGACGGTGGCCCGGGGGAAGAGCGCGACCCGAACACGTACGAGAGTGTCTTCAGCGGCAACGTCAATCCGGATGACGCCGAGGTCGCCCAGCCGGCAGGCCTACCGCGCGAACCCACCCGAGCGGAGAACAGCTATCATGTCGTGACGGGAGGCAACGCCAACCGAAGCGCTGCTCTTGACGGCTTTGTGATCACCGCCGGCAACCGGCCGGCCGGCGCTTGAGCACGCGTGGGCGGAAGCGACATCGTAGTGAATCTGTGTTGCGGTCCGAGCAGGTTACTTCCTATGATGAAGTGACGCCCGGCGGTCGCGACTCGGGCAAGGTTGCGTTCTTCATTGGAGCGCTTCGGCCCACCCGATGCTCAGCCAATGGTGCGATTGACACTTGGTTAGTGCGATCATTCCTTCGGCGAGCCCAGAAGGGGATTCGCATGTGCGTCAAATCACCATGCCTCGCGGGCACGCTTCTGATTGGCCTCACGGCGCCGCTGTGCATCGTCGCAGCCGCCCAGGATTGCCCCGAACTCTACACCGTCACGGACCTCGGGACGCTTGGCGGCCCCGCGGCGGCGGCGCGGGACATCGACGACGCCGGTGCGATCGTCGGCTGGTCGGAGAATGAAGACGGCGTCCAGCTAGGATTCCGTTTGGAGTTCGGCTCCATGTGGCGCTTGACACACTGGGGAATTCACACGGCCGAGGCCCTGGCGGCCAGCGGCTGGCCCGAGGAGACCTGCGGCTGGGCACTGAATGATTTCGGCCAGCGCCGAGCGATGTACTGGGTGTTCGACTGGATCATTGACCTCGGCACGTTCGGCGGCGAGGAATCCCAAGCCTACGATATCAGCTATTCCGGGTTGATCGTCGGCTGGGCGGAGAACGCCGCGAATGAGCGGCGCCCGTTTCAGGATCAGTGGGGCCTGCAAGATCTCGGCACACTGGGCGGTGACACCGGCGAAGCCCACGCGGTCAACGATGAGGAACAGATTGCCGGCATGTCAGCGGTCGCCCGCGGGGCGAATCACGCCTGTCTCTGGGATGCGGGCGGCATTACCGACTTGGGTACACTCGGCGGTGCGAACAGTATCGCCGAAGGAATCAACATTCTCGGACAGGTGGTGGGGGCATCGGAGATCGACGTCGCTGATCCCGGTCACGAGCATGCTTTTTTGTGGCTCCCATCTCCGGCGGATGGTCTGCCGGCCGGCATGCACGATCTGGGCACACTTCCCGGGACGGACAGTAGCAGAGCCTGGAGCATCGACGAGCAGGGCAACGTCGGCGGCAAAGCTGCATCCGCCGATGGCTCGCTGACTCGCGCTTTCGCCTGGAGCTCGGCTAGCGGGATGCGCGACCTGAACGATCTGCTTTTGGACCCGGATGGCTGGGAACTCCAATCCGCGCGTGCAATCAACGCCGAAGGCAGAATCGTGGGCCACGGCCTTCACGACGGCGTTTTGCGCGCCTTTCTCTTGACGCCAGTCGTTTTCGGCGACCTCGACGGTGACGATGACGTCGATCTGGCCGACTTGGCACAACTACTTGCCCATTACAACACGACCAGTGGCACCAGCTACGAAGACGGCGATCTCGACGGCGACGGCGATGTGGACCTCTCGGACCTCGCTGCGCTGCTCGCGGTCTACGGGACGACGTGCGAGTAGCAAAGCTTGAACGATGGCCGGCCAACAGCCGAGTCTCGGGGAACATTTGGGAACGACGAGCGGAGAGCCGGTAGACATCGGCAGCGCCGCCATGCACCCCCCCCTGCCAGGAGGAAGGGTGCAAAGCGCGTCGCCGGGAATTTTAGGACTTCTTTGGAACGGAGAGGGCGGGAAGCTTCGGGCGGATCGCGAATAGTGCAGCCTCAATCGCGGGGGCGGCCGTATACGGAATAAGGCCCACCTACGAAGCGCGCTCCCGTTACGTTTCGTCACACTCGGTTACGATTCGCAGCGCGCGGATTGTGACAATACTTTTGGGACAGTCAGATGGCGCCGTCCAGAAGACTCTGCTTTACAGTGACCCGATCGTGACCTCGGACCGCAGCCAGCATGCTTGCCCAATCCTCAGGTAGAAGTAATGACCGGCAGCGCGGCAGCGCGTCGAGCTTGGCCGGAGTCAGTCACCTGCCTCCAGTCGTCACATCGGGTTTGCGGCGTGCTTGGCAAGGCATGATCGGCGGTCTGGTATTCTACACTGCGCATCGGTATCCGGCTAGCTGGCGGCGCAGTCCTGCGCCGGATGTTGCCCCAACGTAACCGAACGGCCCAGCCGGACGTTCGGCGGATCGTCAGCGCTAACCCTCTCATGCCCAACAACTGCAAGACGGCGTCGGCCAAATAGAGTCTGCTTTTGGGGCGCACTAGCGCCAGCAGAAAACGCAGCGGGTTGTAGAAGTACAGGTAGGCCCCCAAGATGTTGAGCTGTTTTCGCCACGGCTTCGGGTGATGCGACGCAACGACGTAGTTCCCGCCGAGCATGTGTTCTTCGATCCGGCGCTCCGCAACGCTCTCGTACGCCATGCCCGACGTGTACGTGCCGGTATACAGCTCAGAGCCAGTCGCGGGTACCAGCATCAGCACCTGCATGCTGATCGCGCCAGCCTTCCGCAACAATCGGATCTGATTGAGCAGACCGTAGGGTTTCGGGCCGCGGCTGATCAGGGGCTGCTCGTCATGATGCATCATCATCGGCATGGGATTGATGCCGTGTCGCTGCAACAGCCGGAGTGCTTCGATCGTGTTGTTGACGCTCTGGCCCTTCTTCACCAAAGTCGCCGTCATGTCCTCGACGCCCACCCACAGCGCGCCCACGCCGGCTCTATGGACCGTCGACAGATAATCGCGTAGCCGCAGCGTGTCATGGACGGTAACCTCGGTACCCCAGCGGATCTTCGTGCGAATTGGCGCGCCGTCAATCTCGGTCCGGGCCAGGGTTTCGACGATCTCAAGCGTGCGGGCCTTGTTGTTGAAGAAGTTGTCGTCCGCGCCGAAGTAACCGCGGATGCCGTATTCTTCGTACAGGCGGCGAAACTCGTCGGCAATTCGCGGCCCGCTCTTGGCGCGGTACTGATGCTGGTTGTACGCGGGAATCGGGCAGTACGGGCATGCGAACTTGCAGCCGAATGTCAGCACGAGCGAGCTAATCGGGCTGTACCTACGAACCCGGCTGGCCGGAAGAGCGTGGGCCGCGAGCGTGGCTCTGGAGCTGGGCGGCTCAAGCAGCCGGTAACCGAGCACCGGGTGTGGCAGCTCGTCGAGATCACCAAGTAGACGCTGCACGCCGGTGTCCACCAGTTCCTCGGCGACGCCAGCGCGGTTGGTTCGCGCGTAGACCAGCCCGGCAATGTCATCGAGGATGCCGCTGTTGCGTGCCCGCACGAACGTCGTCCGGAGCGACTCGCCTTTCGCTCGGACCGACAACAGAACCTCCAGCAGCCTCAACAGGACGTACTCTTCGCCGGTAACGGCGACATCCGCGCCCCACGGATCAAGTGGGTCGGCACTGAAGAAGTCCCAAGGTTCGTAGATCGCCTTCGGACCGCCGGCGATGATCAGCGGTCGCTGGACCGGATCGATCCGGCACGCGTCGCGGATCAGGGCCTCGCACGCGGCTGAATGGATCTGCATGCTCGAGACCATGAAGATGTCGGGGATGCATCCGTCCAGGCGCATCTGGGATGGGCGGAAACCTCGGTTCCACTGCTGTAGTACGATACGGGTCCTGTCGAACCCCGAGTCCAGCAGCGCAGATCCTATGGCCCGTACGCCCGCAGGCGCCATGCGCGTGGCCGAATAAACGAACGGTAGCATACGCGTGCGGTAATCGAAGGCGCAGGCGATCACGCTGGTCACATCGTGTCGGTGGGCGACGCTCCGCAGACGTCGGCGCAGACCGAGCAACTCGCCCGGTCTCAGCAGTTCATCACCCCGTGCACGACGAGGAAATCCCACGGCCAACTCTCCAAGAACACGATCATCGCTTAAGCGGACTCTACACCGACGCGCGACTATTACCACCGCACGCTACGTGGGGCCGGGGCCTTCGGGGCCTTCGGCGTCTTCACCGGGGGGCCGAGTATCCGGCTCTTCGCGGTTGAAACGACGCTCCCGCTTCTGGGCGGCTTTCTCCGCCTTCCTGAGTTCGCGTTGTCGCTTCTGATATTCGCGCTCGCGTTTGTGAGTGGATGGTCGCTTTCTTGCCATCGGGTCTCCGTTATGGGTCAGTCGGTCGCGGCTTCTTCCCGACGCAGCGCCACGCGCATGGCGCTACGCATCGGCGGCAGATCGCGATCGTTTGACCTCGTATGTCAGTCCTCTCGCAGCGCGCCGTTCCTGCGGCTGTTTCCTTGCCACACCGGCATCTGCTCAAGGCGCTCACGCAGCAGCGCGAACGTCGTATCGGCTCGATCGTTGAATTCTTGGAGCGCCGCCATCGCGTCCAATCCCGTGTTGCGTCTCGGCCAGCCAAGCGCGATCCGTTTGCCGTGAAGATGCCGGTCGAGCTGTCCGAAGAGCACGCAGGCCCGCTGCCAACCGAAGAGTCGGCACAGCGCACCGGTGATGTCCCAGGCCACGGCAGCTTCGTCGTCGTAGGACACCGGATCACCGTTGGCATCGTGCGCTTCGGCGTCCTGGCACCATTTGCGCTCGTGCTCAAGCAGCACGAGTAGTTGCTCTTTCTCGTCAGGCATCATCGCCGACGCTACTCGCCTTCCTTCGGGTGCTCCAGCGTAAGCTTCGCACCCTCGACATCGAGCGTGTCTTCAGTGAGCAACTCCGACACCTGGTCATCCAACAACAGGACGGTTCGGTCGCCTGCTGGAAAGTTGTGTCACCCGGGCGCTCGCTGTCCTGCTTCAAAGCGATCCCTTCCCCTTCGATTACGAAACGAACGGCAACGTCCTCAGGCAGGCCCTGATCGTCCAACAACTGCGTGAGGCGCGCGCTGGCTACTTCTGCAACAGTAAGCATGTCGGCTTCTCCTTTCGTGCGCGGCGCAGGTCCACGTCCGGAACCGCATGGTCCCGACGACGTCTGTCTTACCACCGCCCACCACGGTGTCCGCCGCCACCACCACCGCCACCCGCGGGGCGCGGCCGCGCCTCGTTTACCTTGAGCGTGCGTCCACCGAACTCTGTTCCGTCGACCGCGGCAATCGCAGCCTCGGCCTCTGCGTTCGAACTCATTTCCACGAACCCGAAGCCCTTGCTCTGGCCCGTGCTGCGATCGGTGATCACGTTCGCGCTGTCCACGGTTCCGTGACTGGCGAACAGCTGCTCAAGGTCACTGCTGCTGACGCCATAGCCGAGGTTTCCGACATACAGTTTCCGACCCATCACGGATCTCCTTTGGGCCCCGTGTACAGGTTTCGGCCGAGCTTCACGGCGCTTCAAGTCAGAACGCAGCTACGGACCGCGGGCCTGCACCACGGTTGACCTCGCGCACCTACGCGGGGGGCGTAGCGAGACAAAGGCTTCGTTTCCCACCGGGAGCGGAACGACTCCGTGAAGGCGTTGCTGAGGTCGGGCGAAACTGGATTCTTGGGCTCTCTAAGTTACCTGCGACACCAGCCGCGATTGTCTACCTGACGATAGGCAACCTGGATTATAGGGACCCATCGCGCTCCAGGGCGTCAGGCCGCCAATCGAGCCTCTGTGACCAATCCAGTTCAGGAGAGAACACCCACGACGGCGGGTAGGTCCTCGGGAATAGGAAGGATCAGAGAAGACCGTTACCGAGACAAGGGTAGCCGGGCTCGGCCGACCTGGCAAGCGGACTTGCCAAGATACACCGGCTGGGCGGGTTATCTGGAGACACTCCGCCGGCCGCGATGCGACTGATAAGCCTTGGCAGAGAAGCTGGTTATCGTTGGGCCGCTGGGCCTGGATAACGAACTCGACTCTCATTGGCGGTTGAATCAGAATCGGAGTTGAATGCCGGTCGGCCCACCTTTGTCGCGCGAGCGGACCGGCTTGCCTCCACCCGACCCGACCAGCCGGCTTCCCGTTGCAGCAGCATAATCGAGTTGGCCCTCTTCGCTCGTAGTTGGGCACCCTCCGCAACCTCGTGTGAGGAACAAGGTTGCGAAGCGTGCCGCTGAAAGTGTGGTTGACCAAAACGGAGAGGGCGGGATTCGAACCCGCGGAAGGGTAATCCCTTCACACGCTTTCCAAGCGTGCTCCTTAGGCCACTCGGACACCTCTCCAACACAAGCTCCACCTAAACGGCTTACCCAGCTCCCGCCGGGCGCTAGGTTAGTGTTGGGATTCTTCACCTGGCCTGCGGGCCGGGGCTTTGACCATGGCGCGCCCTCGCATTCACGTCAACCGGCATGGGAAATCCTTCAGGATGAGCACCGGCGCATCCGTCAACACGGCCCGACAGCAACTCCACGTTATCCGATCGGATGGGAAGCGGCAAGGATTCAAGACGGGGCACGTTGCCCGCGCTGCACTCGCCATGGTGGGGCTACCCCGATTCCCGCCACTGCCGTCGCCCAGCTTCCGCGGCACTGCGGGACTCTCTGCCACCCGACGCGACCCGGCCTGGCCCTCGCGGGCCGCCGGCTGCCGACTTCACGCGGTTGTCCGTGCCGTTCCGACAGAAACGTCCGGACGACCATCGCCACCGCGGCGCGCTTCCCGTGTTGCTTCGTGTCCGCTCTTGACGGGTTTCGCGCGCCGCGGCGCGGTCGAGCCGCTTGGTGTAGCGGCGGGCGCTCTCGGACATCAACGGTGGAACAGAGCCAGTCCGCTACAAACGGCGCGAAACCACTCTGGCCTAGACGGCACTAGCTGAAGGCGTAGGTGAACCCGAGGGCGACGGCGAGGAGCGCGAGTTTCATCCAGCGGTTAGGTCGGCGCCCGAGATCGTGCGTGCCCCAAATGACGTCGGCCAGAAGTGCGGCGACGGGAACGAAGAGCAACGGATCTGACAGCTCACGAAACCTTGGCTGGAAGAACGTCGCCGCCAGGCACCCGAGATAACACGCCACTGGCAGCGACACAAAGACGTACGCCCGCCACCGGGCCAGCGACAGCAAGAGCGCCACGACCATCAGCGGTGCGACAACCCGGCGGTACCTCTCCAAGTACTTCAGATTGCGGCCATGTTCCTCGCGGGCTCGTTGAGCCGGCGCCTCGAGCTCAGGGTCCGGCGACCTGGCAAACCTGTGCAAAGCGCGTTGGGCCTCGTCGCTTTCCGCGGTCGGCCAAAAATACTTCGTGACCCAAACGTCGGGTTCGGTGCCGATGATGCGCCGCAGCCGCGTCCCGCACAACGCCGCGTATCGCCCAGGATGGTTGCGGATCCACGCTCGGGCCGCGGCAGCGTAGGCTCGGTCGGCTTCCCCCTCGGACCTATGCCCCGGCCACGCGGCTTCGCGGCAGTAGCCCCCGTGAACGGCTAGATCGTTGTTCCCCATCCACAGGTTGATGCCACCGCTTGTTGACAGGGTGGCAGCGCCGAGCCCGACCCGGTGATTGCGAACCAGCCAGGGTGCCAGAATCAGGGCCGCTGCCGCGATGAACACCAGGGGCGGAACCAGGCGCCATTCAGACCGGCGGAAGCTGTATGCGGCAAGCAACAGCAATGCCGGACAGAAGAAGAGCGCCGCGGGCCTGACCAGCAGGAGCAAACCGAAGCCGAGCCCGGCGCAGCCGGCCAGTGCTGCTCGAGACCACCGGTTGCCAGCTTCGGTCCACGCCAGTATCAGCACGCTGAAAACCACCAGGGGAACCGCGAGGTTCTCGCTCGCCAGCACAGGGATGTATGCAACCGCCGTCGGTGATAGGGCGTGGCACAGTCCCGCGATCGCCGCGCTGCGTGCTGACGTGATCCGTCCCGCCAGGAGGACCAGGCCGCCGGAGGTGAGTCCCCCCAGGCAGGCCTGCACGACGGACGCCGCCTTCCAGCTGTGGCCGAAGGCCAAATACACCAGGGCAAGGAACCCGGGGTAGCCCGGCGTGCGATACGCCATGCGCTCCTTCCAGCCAAAAGTCCCGTTCTCGATCCACCGGACCGCGAACATGTCGTAGCCGTGAAAATCCGAAACCGGCGTGATCTGTGCAAAGCAAGCCCAGGTCAAGCGCAGCGCGAGTGAGAAGGCACAGACTCCGAGCGCGACCCACAAGAGTCTGCGCGCCCGGGCAGGCGATTCGAGACGATCCATTGCGGCAGCCAGCGAAGCGACTCCGTCCGTTGATTATGAAAGACCTCGCACGGCGCTTCCGTTGGGACTCATCATACTCATGGTACAGCCGCCAACAAGCAGATTCGCAACGTTTCGGGTGGGGCCGCGGGCGCGGCCCGCCTGCCCGCCAACGATCCACCCGGCCGCGACGTGCGTCTTGAGCGTCTGGCCCATCGTCCCTCGCCGGGGGGAAGTTGATGCGCCGTATTCTGTCCGGTAAGCTCCGGTTGTGGTAGCGGGCGTGCAACTGTGCCCCGGGGCCGTACGCGTCAGTGTCTGAAGCGGGCACAAGGATTTTGGACCGCCACGATGACTGGACACATCCTCTCTTTTCGACGCGGCGCAGGTGCATTCGCCAACTATGGTCGCAGGTTTCTTCTCCAATGTGCGCGGATCTTGCGCAGCCGACACGTCGCGCTCGCGGTACTTCTTGCTGTTTGCGCCACCTTGGGCAGTGCAATCTGGTTCTACAGTGTTTTGGAAGACGACTTTGAACGACGCACAGTACACCATGACTCCATAGAGTACTTGCGGGATTCCCTGTGGCTGCAGCACAAGCTGTTCGCCGTGGAAGCCGATACATTGGCACAGCGTTTCGCGGCGGCAACCAACAGACCCGGCGCTCCTCTTGGCTTCGCCCGAGTGAACAGCCTGCTCTTCTGCCTTCAGAATGCTATTGCGCTTCAACTCTGCGATGGTGACGTAGCGGGAGTGTTCTGGAGCAATCTACTGTTCTTCTCGCTGTCCGTTGGTGTTGCGACCTACGTGGTCTCTCGTGGTGCCGGAGTCGCGCCGGCCTGTGCCATCGCCCCGGCGCTGGCGCTGATCTACGACGGCGCACAGATCCCGACCATCATGACCGAGCCGATGGTGGGATTCTGGCTCGTCTGTCTGGTTTCCGGCTCCTGGGCAACGTTGCGCGGCAGGCGCGCCGGGATGATCGCGCTGGCCCTATCGTGCCTGGCGGCTACACAATACAAGGCTGCGCTCGTCCCGTTCTGTCTGCTGGGCGCGGCGATGTTGGGGGGGCGCTTGGGTCCTAGAGTTCTGTCAGGTCGTTGCGGTCGGAAGCTGTCGGCGCTAGTGGGCCTGGCTGTTGGCATATTTCTGGTAATCGGTGTGATGATCGGCACCCGGCACGTAATGTGCAGAATATTTGACATTCCCGCGAGCAAGATCACGCGATCAAATGCCGGCTATGCGTTCTGGATGGGCAGCCTGCCGTCCGCGTGGACGGGTGCGTACTCCGGGCGCACGTCAGTTGCAACCTTCAATGCGATGGAGGATTCGGAATGCCTTGAACAGCTGCAGCTCATCAGGGGCCATGGTGTATACTATATTCCGTTCAGGAAAGCACTTCCTCTCATTTGCAGCAATGTCGTCCGTGATCCCCTTGATCGGGTTGCCTGTATAGCCTTCAGATACACCAAGATGATCGGCATCAATCCACCCGCCAATTCATTCACCATGTGGATTGGCGCCTTAGCGCTATTGGCATGCCTGCTGGCTGCGATCGGCCGTGGGAATGAGTTACTACCCTGGGCGGTCGGGCTGCAAGGAATGGTATGGATTCACGCCCTCTCCCGATACAGGGGCAGGGACAGGGATCAGATTGTCGTCTTGATTGCCGTCGCCGCTTGCACCGGTGTTGCGTGGGTCGTTCGCCGCGCGTTGCGCGCCGGGCGCGACGCCACCGCGCCCCAGGTGACGACTTCGGCGTGGGTGCGCTGGCCGCTCGTGCCGTTGGTTGTGGTGCCGGTCATGTGGATGGCTTTTGTCCCGGACATACGCTCCGGCGAACCGCCCGCGCTTCTCCAGTGTGATGTCACAGTGATCGGAGACGAAGCGGATACACTGCACGTCGCGGCAGGATTTGACTGCGCACACATCTTCACCAGACTCCGATCGAGACACGGCTGCATGGTGTATCGGCAGACCGGTAACGACGGTCAGGTTGAATTCGAAATACCGCTCAAAGAGATCGGCCCCCCATCGAAAGAGAATCGTATCACTCTGGAGGCATGGTCCAAGACCGGCGTGAAGAAAGGTTGGCACTTGCTCGAGTATATGGTTTCCGGTGAGAGTGGCGCGGAACCGGCGCAACCTTCAGAGGGGAGCGGAGGGGAATAACGCACTCACGCCACCTGGAACGGCTTGCCGGGCTACTGGGAGAACGGCAGCTTGGCGTAGTGCCTGACCTGCGGTGCTTCGAGCTCGTAGTGCCCGCCGCTGGAGAACGTTATTACGAGCCGCAGGGTGTGTAGATCCACCTCGGCGACAACGTAGCCGCGCAGTATTTCGAAACCGTAGTGGAGTCGAGACGACCGATCATAGACCTTGCGCGCTTCGCCGTCTTTCGTATACCCAAGCAAGTGTACCCTTACATCGGCCCAGCCTTGTTTCAATCTGTCCTGGTCTACGTGAATCGGCACGTGTACGGTCAGGTACTCGCCGCGGCGGCAGAGTGGGGGCCGCGCGCGCGCGCGCGTCGGCGAGCCGCCCTGATAGAGCTGCACAGAACCGTCTTCAGGAACATCGATAACCAGCCGCGCGGCCGCGTCAGCGGGATCCGTGGTGAGTCGAATCCCGAGTCCGTCCGCAGAGCTCTTCACGCTCCAGCCATGATACCGGGCGCGTTCCGGCTGATGAAGCCCGTTGAAGTCGAACTCGGGCATCTCGGCCGCGCGCGTTACGGCGATGAGTTCCGACGGCCACACGTCATAGACGCCGTGGGTGCCCAGTTGGATCATCATTCGAACGCCCTTGATCTCGGGCGTGACGTGCATATAGGTCGCGCACACTTGGCGGGTCGGCCCAACCGAGAAGTTCTCGAAGGCCCGGCAGACCACTTGGCCGCTTTGGTCGTAGCCCAGCAGGCCGAGTCGAACGGCGGCACGGTCCTCGGCCACAGTAGTGCAGCACAGCGGCACCGACAGCCGCAGGTAGCGGCCGGGCTGGCAGACTGGCGACGGCCCCGGCGAACGAGTGGGCCCGCCACGACCGGAGAACAGACGTAAACGGTCGCCTTGAAGGAAATCTATGCACGTGCGCCCGTCGCCAGTCGGGGTCGCGTCGCGCGTGATGGAGTTTCCTTCCGGCTGGTCGACGTACCAGCCGTGGAACTGTTTTCTGGCCGGGTCGTGCAGCGAAGCGTCAAGCAGTTCAAACGGCAGGGAGTCGACCGGCTCGAGGGCGAGCGGGCGCAGCTCGTAGGCGGCCCCCGGATCGAATTGCAGCATCACGCGGAGCGACACCAGCTCGGGTGGAGCTTCAAACGTAATGGCGGCTTCCTCGCGCCGGGGCGTGACAGGCAGCGAACGAGTAGCCAAGCGCTGTCGCTCACCGGCGGCGGTGTATCCGAGAACGTAGACCTTGATGTGCGACGGGCCTGGAGCGTCGGCAGACTCGCCCAACTGAATCGGAACGCGCAGCGTATAGTACGTGCTCGAGTCGGGGCGATTGGGCGACGACGGCGGCCGCGAGAGCCCTCCGCGGCCCGAGATCATGCCAAGCGGCTCCGAGTCACCAGCCTGCACGCGCATTACCGTGGAACCGTCGGCCGCCTGGATCGCGGTTAACCTCCCCTCCGGGTGCGGATACAGATACCATCCGCAGTGTTCCCCCGTCAGCTCATCGCTCGGCCCGTCGAAGTGAAGCGCTGAAACAAGAGCGGTGTCCGCGTCCGGCGGTGCGGCCGCGTCGCCCTCCGCGGCACCACGAATCTGATACAACGCCGCATTCCACGAGGAACTGAGCGGGCTTGAAACAATGGCCATCAGCCGCCAAGATGCCGGAAGGTTGCGACGCGTTTGAAAGAAGACGTTTCCATGGTCGTACCTCCGGAGAAAGGCGAGCAAGCGTGGGTTCTCGTAGAAGAACGCACCCTCCCGAAACGTAGCCAGGCTCCATCCGAACTCGTCGCACAACTGCGCTTGCCGACAATACGGGAAAATGCCCAGAACATCGAGCGGCCGCAGCCCATGCAGAACGTAGAGCGCCTTGTACGTGCGATAGTCGACATACAGTTCGCGCTCGCGAACCAGATCAGCGTTCCGGCGGGCCCAGTCATGAATCCACCGCTCGGCGGTCAGGCGTCGACCGGCCTGCCAAACGCTGTGGTAATCGAAACCGACCAGCCCACTGCTGTAGCCTGAAAGCAGCACGATCGCGATGGTCGGTGCCAGCCAGCGCGGGCGACGCCAGGCACACACGGCCGGGGCCAAGAGGATCGCTGCCGCACCGGCCAGCGGCAACAGGCGGCGCGGCTGGTACGAGTACGTCTGCGTCAGTTCAATAAAACGTACGGCGGCCACGCACAGGACATACAGGCTAACCAACAGCACGCCGGGCTTGTTCCGCGAACGCACGGCCGCCACGATGGCGAGCGGAATCCCGATTACGGCGAGCGCCGCAAACGCGGGCAAGGTCTCACCCACTCTGCGCAGCCAGCCCAGAAAGCGCTCCAGGTGTGGCAGCGGTTGTGCTTCGACGGCCCGGCGAGTCGCCGCGTTGTCGGCGCTCACACGCACCATCGCCTCCCAGCGCTCGAACGGATCGCCGTAGGCACAGTAGAACAGCAAGTGCTCGGCCACAACGCCCACGGCCAATCCGACCAAGAGCCACCACAAGACCGGGCGGAATTGCCGCCGCAGCAGCAGGATCCCCCCCCACACGCCGAACGTCGCCACGAGCTGGATGGCCGCCTCTTTGTGCATCACGGCGAACGCCGCCAGCAGACCGGCAAAGAACAGCAGCACGGCATGCCGGCGGGTTGGTCGTCGTTCGGGTCGGTAGCCGACAATCGCGCACCACAGAGCGCACAGCGAGACCGCCGCCATTGGGCCGTCCGGCAGCGCGACCGTGCTGTAGTGGACATCCAACGAGCACAGGGCCAGCAGGGTGGCGGACAGATGCCCGGCCCACGGGCTGCCGGTTAGCCGGCGCGTGATGTCCCACACGGCCACAATCCCCAGCAGCGACGCCGCGATCGGGTAGATCATCACCGTTGTTTCGGAGATTCCGAAGAGCTGAAAGACGAGCGCGGTCGGAAGCGCAGCGCCGTAGCGACGTACGCCAATTCGTCCTAGCAGTACGTGCTCCGGCGCGAGCTTGCCTTCGGCGAGCGTCTGCCCGAGCTGCCAGGTGGCCATGTCATCGGAAGCGAGCAGGCCCACAAAAAGAACCAGGCGGAGAACCAGCGCCACCGCCAGAATCAGACCGAGGACCAGCAGCGCCTTCCGCAACGACACAGACGCGCTGCTGTTCTCAGCGACCCCGGCAACCACGGGCATGCTCGCACGCGTCACGCAACACACTCCTCACCGGCGGTGAACCCTCGGCGAGGCCCTTGTTCCCCGCCTGCCGGCATCACGATCCCTGCTGGACCCCAGGCACACGCGGCCGATCCCCAACAGGTACCGGAGCCGATCCCGGTCCGTCCGATGCCACGCGGCCGTACACGCCGCGAGCAGCGACCCGGCAAAACGGCAACGACACAACAATGAGAATCAAATAGCAAAGTGCAAACAGCATTCCGAGGCTGATCGCGTCCTCCGACGTCAGCCCGAAAAGCCCGAGTAACCCAATCAGCACCACCTCGCGAGTCCCAAAGTTGAAAAGCGAGATCGGCAGCAGGCCGGCAAGCATCGTCCCAACGACGCAGATCGCGGTCTGGAGGATCGTCAGCTTGAACGGCAGTGCAAAGGCCAACACCCACACCATCCCGACATACAGCGACAGACTCACCATCGAGATCAGCGTGAGCTTGACCACCGTTCCCAGCGACAACGTCGCCACGTCGCGCAGCGACGCCGCCACGGCCCGCAGCAGCCGATTCGCCTTTGGATCGAGCCACCCAGACGCTCGGTCCGCGATTGCGCGCCGCCCCAGAACGATCAGCACGCCGCCCGCCGCGATGACGGCCCACACCTCCGGCCGCAGGGCTGCCCGCGCGTCGGCCGGCAGCCCCAACAGACCTATGCCGAACAGAATCACCAGCCCCGCCAGGTCGAACAGGCGATCCACCACGCTGAACCAGAACCCCCGGGCCCACGAGATCGCATGCCGGCGGCGGAGGTGCAGCAGTTTCTTGAACTCTCCCAACCGCCCCGGCGTAAGCGTCCCCCAAAAGGTCGCGTCGCCGTAAACCAATAGGCTCACTCCAGCCGGCTCCGGGAAGCCGAGCCCGCGAAGCAACAGGTGCCAGCGTAACCCCTTGATGAGAACCAGGCCAACGCACATCGCCGTCGCCGCCAGGATACTCCCGAGCGACAACTCGCGCAGCGACGCCCAGACCTGGGTCAGATCTACCCGAGTGAGCACCCACACAAACAGAACCGGTCCGAGCAGCCGGGGACCATATCGCCAGAGCGGCGTCGACGCGCGCTGCGGGGGTTCGGACGCAGGCGCCGCATCGGGTGGCGCGCGCGACGGCTCTCGAACCGGCTCCACTGCGCCCGGCAGCAGCGCACCGTCCGCCCCGGGCGTGTAGCGGACGCGCAACCGCAACTCTTCCCGCTGGTTCAGCTCCGCCGCCCAGCCCGTGGCGTCGGATGGGGAAACGGTGATCCGGCGGAGTGGTCGCGGGGGCTCCAGCCGGGCCGACGGGCTGTGGACCTCGATATCCCCGACCGGATACACCGCCCGCAACTGTGGGCAGCCCGGTCGCTTCCGGATTAAGTCAGTCACTTCCAGGGCGTCGCCGTCCCAGCGTAGCGTCCGCTCGAAGGTCAACGGGACGGTTTGCTGAGATGTGATCTTGCGGCGTTTGATCCATCTCTGAACGGTCTCGGCCAGTCTCGGCCAGCGCAGCACGTAGTCGCAGAGGATATGAAAGGGCACGGCCCGCGTGGCCAGCGGCAGCTCGTCGGCGACGCGTGTAAACGTGCCCTGCACGCGCCAGCCGCTTTCGTCCGCCAGCGGCTCCGCGTCGAGCGCCCCGGCGGTCCAACGACTGCTGCTCCAGCGCTGGCCGGCCGCGGTCTCGACCCAGTAGCCCAGGTTGCGATGCAGGGGCCGATCCGGACCGGACAGATTGAAGGCACCCTGACGCCGCAGCGAGCAGACCACGGTGGCCTCCGCCGCTCCCTCACGGTCGCGGTTCTGACCTCGGGTTCGGCGCCAGATGCAGAACCCGCTCTGCGGCCAAACCTGGTGTGCCACTGGTGGCTTGTCCACCAGTGCGTTCGACAACGGGAGCGTACAGGCCAGGACGAAGTGCGGCAGGTAGAAGTAGGCCAGATAGCGATCGTCGACACTCGCGGGTGTGCGCAGCTCGCCGCGCGCCAGCGCTCCGCGCAGACGAGTAGCCAGCGATCCAGCCGTCTCGAACTGGTGAGCGAAGTACTCCAGACCGAACGGAAACGTGTGCTCGGTCCCGCGGCTGCCAAGACCGCCGGCCAGGTCGTTACCCGGAAACGAGTGCAAAAACGCACAGATCTTCTCAGCGATCGGCGGAACCTCGCCCGAAAACCCATCCCGGTGCAAGCAGGCGAGCAGATCGAGCGCCAGCGTGGTGTACCCGAGGTCCGCGCCGCCGTATTCGTGAAACCAGCCTTCGTCCTCGAAGTGCTCCCGCGTGCGCTGCCACGTGCGCACAGCCAGCTCGCGCGAGCGTGCCGTCTGCGTCAGCCGGTGCGCCGACCACATCGCGGCACACGCGGCCAAGTTCTGGTTCATCACCTCGGGATTGAACCGCTCGCCGAGCCAACCAACGGCCCGCTCGAGGTGGAGAACGACCGCGTCGGCGTCCGGAAGCTGGTCGCGAAGCAGGAGCAGCGTCTGCGCAATTCCGAACGTCGTGAATGCCGTCGGGCAATAGCTGTGCTCATTGCGGTACCACTCGTCGAACGCGCCGTCCCGGTGTTGCGCCCGGCACCAGAAGCGGACGGCCGCGTTGGCCCGCTCGAGCAGAGCCGGCTCCTGGTAGTAAGGATTACCTTGGAAGCGGGTCACGTGCAGCAGCGCGAACGGGAAGGCCAATTGCTGGAAGGTCGCGGCCGGAAAGCCGGTCAGGGTCTTGTACTGCCAGAAATTCCGGTCGCAGCAGCCGTAGGTGCGCGATCCACGATTCAAGTCCTGCAAGGACATGGCCCGCGCCACCTGCGGCAAGGTTACGCGGACATAAACTGACGCCGAGCCCTCCTCGAAGGCCGCAGCGGCGTAGGTGGCGCTCGCAACCTCGGCAACGTCAGGTTCACGCGGTGGATCTTGCGGCATCATTCGGCCGCTCCCTCACGGTCGCGGTTCTGTCCCCTTATTCCGCATTCCGCATTCCGCATTCCGCGTTCCGGAATCGCGTGTACGGACCGTCAGCACGATCAGCATCTTGAAGCCGAGCCACGGTGTCAGAAACGAAAACAGCGGCTCGATGCGGCCGATCACGCGGAGCGCGGGCTCGGGCAGCAGGCTGCGGCGGCGGAAGCCGCCCGTCAGCGGATAGGCCAACATGTCGGTGAACTTCACTTCGTCGATCCGCAGCATCGGGAAGCGCTCTGCAAGCTGATCACGGTTCCGGACAAACAGGCGGGTCGGGATGGCCAGGTTGGCCTCCTCCGGTTTCTTGTCCTGGTCATAGATGACGTCGCGGGTCAGATCCTGCTTCTCTTCGTGGTAGCGGCTCCGCACCAGACGCGAGAACCACGAGACGTACGGCTCGACAAATACCAAACGTCCGCCCGGCCGCACCACCCGGGCCAGCTCGCGCAGCGCCAGATCGGGATCATGCACGTGGTGCAGAACGTCCACACCGACCACGTTGTCAAACCAGGCGTCCTCGAACGCCAGATTCGTGCAATCGGCCCGCAGATCGAGCCAGGGCGCGTCAATCACGTCGCAACTGACCAGCTCCGGCCAGTATTCCTTGAAATTGCCGCTGCCTGCGCCGACTTCGAGCGTCCGGCCCGGGAGACACGCCCGGCGGATTGACTCGTACCAGCGGTGATAGATTCGGCGCAGGATCGCCTTTTTTCGCCACACCGCGCGATGCAGCCGGACCTCCTGCTCCCAATCGGCGTGCGTTTCCGGCAACGACGTGGGCGGAGATTGCTGGAGTTCCGTGCCCATCGCTTCGGACCTCAGGCAGCGCTTGCCGGCCAGGCGCTCCAATAACGGCCGATCGCCGCAAACGTGTCTTCCGCGTGGGCCCGAGTCGACACGCCGACCACAACGGAGTCCATTCGTGGCAGCCCAAACAGGTAGCGGTAGGCTTCGTCCGGCTTCAGATACCCGGAGGCGAGCGAGCCCATGGTCATGATCTGCACGTCGCTTTCGGCGAGGCACCGTTCGCAGGCCTGACGCGAGGGGTTCATGTTGAAGCCGACCTTGTTGAAGTGGGTCAGGACCAGCGGCTTCTCAAAGCCCCACGCACCGAACTTCTCGGCCAGCAGCGGCAGATTCTTCGTGGCGAAGGCCGGCTCGGCCTCGTACCGCTTGGCGATCTCTTCCAGGTAGAGCTCGAAGATGCCGCGCATCTCCAGGGCCAGCCCCATGTCGGTCAGCGCGTCGTGCAGGAAAACCGCCTTGACCCGCAGATCCCGGAACGGCAGCAACTCGACCTGAATCAGCGTTCGGAGGATCTCCTGCACGTCTTTGCGCAGCACCGCCAGCCCGCCACGCGTGAACATGCTCAGCGTCTGCCCGACACCCGCCCCTTTGACCTGGTCCAGCACAACGTTGACCAACCCCTTCTCGTTCGACTGGCGGACGTACTTGGCGATGTAGGGCAAGAGCGGATAGATGTTGAGCGAATCCAACAGGGGCGGATCACGGCGGAGGGCGTCGGCGACGAGACTGGCCCGCGGGTGGGTGGACATCATCATGCCGCGGACCCCTTTGTCGCGCGCGAAACGCACCATCTCCAGGATCCCGTCGACCGCCTGGAACTTGGCGTCCCGCTCAGCCGCCTTGGCCTGCGAGAGGTGGTCGACGCCGAAGAACGGATTGTGCCCCAGCACGACCCGGTCGATGTCTGCGAGTGCCATCTTACACGTCTCCTGAAATCACGACCCGCCCACCGCCGGCCGCGGATGACTCATAAACCGCATCGATCACCTGCTGGACGTGGTAGGCACTGCGCACGTCGCATTCCACCATCCGGCCCTCCGCCACGGCGTCGATGAACTCGGCGTCCTGGCGCGTGTACTGGGGCCCGCCCACATCGATCGGAACGGGGCGGTACAGGTCGGGCTTGCGCCACGTGCTCCAGCCCACTGGATAGCCGTTCCGCTCCCGGTCGAGGAAGAGCCGCACCGTATCATCGGTGACCGTGAGCGTGCCATTCTCGCCGTGGACGTCGATGGAGATTTCCGGCGCGCGGTAGTGCCGCATGCTCCAGGAGGCGTCGAGGTATCCGGTCAACCCGGACTTGAACCCCAGGTAGGCGTGGGCGAAGTCCTCGACCTGGGCGGAGTGCCAGCTCTTGACGTGTCCGCTGACCCATTCCACGGGGCCGAAGTACCACTGCAAGTGGTCGAGCAGGTGCGAGTTCTGCGTGATCAGGACGCCCCCGCCCGATTTCTCTTTGTCGTAGCGCCAGCCTTTGCCGCGTTTGAACAACTGGCCGACATACATCGAGCAGCGCAGGTGCACGAGCTTGCCGAGCGGTTGAGCCTGGAGGATCTGCTTGCCCTTGGCGAAGACATCGACGTGTCGGCCCATGTAGCCAACCGCGTTCGTGAGCGGGGCTTCCGCCAGCTTGACCAGGAGCTCACGCGCATCGGCGGCCCGCAGACAGAGCGGCTTCTCGACCAGGAACGGAACGCGTTTGGCGACGCAGGCCAGCGAGATCGCCACGTGCAGATCGTTCGGGGCCGCGATCACCGCCGCATCCAGCGACTCGCTTGCCAGCATCTGCTCGTGGTTCTCATACGTCGCCAGGTTCGGCATGCTCTGTTGGAGGGCTTGCAGCAGGTCCCGGGCCGGGTCGGCGGCGGCAACCACTTCAGCGGACTTCAGCCCGTTCACCACCGCCGCGTGCAGCAGACCCAGTTTCCCAATCCCAATCACGCCGACCCGCAAGTTCCCGCTCATCGATCGTCCTTTTCTTCAAGATAGGGTTTGCGCCGTTCTCCTCCAGTTCGGTTCTGCGCGTGGGCGAGACCTGGTCGACCCGATACTTGATCTGCTTGGTCAACTGGAGCACGAGCCCGAAGAAGAAAAACTGAAATCCCAGCGAGAACAGCAGCGCAATAAACGTAAACGCCGGCACGCGAGCCCCCGTGGCCTTGATATTGAAGCCAGCCTGCGCCAGAACGGTGAAGAAATACACCGAGGCGAACAGCACCAGCCCGATGCCCGCGGAGTACAACAGCCGAATGTGCTGTCCCGACCGCAGCATCAGGATCGGGAACGTGTAGAACACGTAGCGCGGGATGCTCGAAACCACGCGCGAGCCACCGTGCTGCCGCTTCTTCCACACGCTGGGCAGCTCGATAATGCGAAAGCCTTTTTCCGCCGCATCGATGATCGTTTCCTGTACGTAGGTGTGGGTCCCGAGCATCTCGAGCTCGGCGGCCACGGTGCGTCGCATGGCCCGGACACCGCCGTGCGAATCGGTGATCTTGAGCTTGGTGAAGCCACGCAGGATCCTGGCCAGGACAACGGTGCCAAGCCGATTGCGCCAGCGGTACCGGTAGTGCACCAGCCCGGGCTTCCTGAACCGTGAGCCGAGCACCAGATCGGCCTGGTCGTCCATCAGCGGCTGGAGGAACTGGCCGATCTCCTTGGCGTCGGCCTGCCCGTCGCCGTCGATGGTCACGATGAAATCCGGGCCGTACGTGACGGCTTCCTTCAGGCCCAGGTACATTGCCGCCCCGAGACCACGACCGCCGCCGATGATCACTCGGGCGCCAGCCTCTTGCACGTGTCGGCGGGTGTCGTCCGTGGAATCGTCGACGACCAGGATCAGCGGGGGGGCGAACTTCTCCGGGTCGAACGCCGCCCGGACGTCGGAGATGACTTCGCAAATACCCTGGCCTTCATTCTTGGCCGGGATGACAACGCAGACCTTCCAAAGCAAGTTAGCTCTCCATTGACTCCGGACCGGCCCTGCTTGAATCGCGCTCGCAGCGCCCCTCGTACAGATTATGAGGCTGAACCGCCTCTGCGTCCAGCGGCGGCGCCTGGTGCTGCGGCCGGCCGTAGCGCAGATCATCTGTTCCAGGCTTGAAACTCAGCCCCAGCAAGCCAATGCCGTCGCGACGAAACCCCATCAGCTCGGTAACGCACTCGTCAATCTGCAAGCGGTTGCTCGGCAACAGATTGCCCAGCATCGGGAGATCCAGGTCAAGCTGGCTGGCCACGCGTGCGACGCTCGGGCCGCCCGAGAATTGACGGCCCGGAAGCGGTGCGACAGAATGCCGCGGCAGCCTGCGGTTATCTCCCGCGGCAAAGCAAAGACAGATCTTTGCACCGGGTCACAGCAGGCGCACATGACCAGCCTCTGGGCACGCGCCACACTGTGAGTGGAAACGTGACCGCTGACATCACACCGGCCCAGCCCGGGGCACAGACCCCCACAAAGACCTTCCGAACCAGCCGGGGAATGGCGCTTGCCGTCGCGGCCCTGGCCCTGCTGGTGACGGGCGGTCTCCATGGTTGGGCGATTCATGCGGATGATTCTCAATCCCTCAAGTATGTGCGCAGCGGCGACTCGCGCAACTATCTCCAGGACGCGCTGGTCGTCCAGCACGAGCTTTTCAACCACGCCGGTCCTCCGGCGGAGCGCACCCAACGCGTATTCGACCAAAACAACTTCGTTCGCCGCAGCTACGGTGAACACGGCGTGCGGTTTCCTGATCGCCTGCTCGCACCGTTGGTCTGGGCCGTACTGTTCGAATTCACCGGCGAGTATATCCCGGCGGCATTCTGGTGGAACGTCTTCATCGTGGCATGCGCGGTCGGTTTGGTATCCTACGTGGCCGTGCGCGAATTCGGGTTATTTGCCGGCATCGTGACCGTGCTGGCCTACTGCGCCATCCGCGGCGGTGCCACGCTCCCGACGCTCCTGCTCGAACCCACAGCATGCGGCTTCCTGGCGGCGCTCGCGTTTGCCGGGTGGCTGGTCTTGCGGCACCCCGCTGACTGGCGCGCCATCGGGCTGCTCGCCGCCGTCGCCCTGGTCGGAACTGTAGTCAAGTCGGCCGTCTGGCCGCTGTGCTTCCTGGCGCACGGCCTGTGTGCCGGGTCGCTGGCATACCGGTTTCGCCGAGCTAGAGCCCGCTTCATCACGGTGCCCGTCGCGGCGCTCTCCGTGTTGGTCCTCCTGCAAGTCGGCCAACGTGGCCTTCGCCGGGCCATCCAAGTTGGACTCGACATCCCCGCGCATATCATGAACCGCTCCAACGGCCCGTACGCGCTCTGGATGGGAAGCCTGCCCAGCGCATGGACCGGCAGCTACGCCGGCCGGCTCTCAAGCAAGACCTACGCCTTCTTCAAGAGCCCCCGCTGCGAGCACGAGGAGTATCGCCGACAGGGACTCCAGGGTTATGACCGGTACTGGGTCACGCTCGACAGAATCGGTCCGGACATCCGCGACAACTATGAGAATTACCCCATCGACGCCGTTAAGCGCTTAACGTTCCGCTACACGAAGATGCTCGGAATCAACGGTTTCGAAAACCGGAATCGTGCCATTGTCGCCGCCGCCGCCGTCGCCGGAGCCACCGCCGCGCTTCTGCTGAGCGGCCCTCAGCTCCTGCCGTGGGTGATCGTTTGGCAGGCGATCCTCTGGATGCACACGCTGTCGCGCTACCGAGCGCGCGACGTGGAGCTGCTCCAGCCAATAACCGCTCTGCTGGCCGCAGCCGGAATTCACTTGATCGTGACACGCGTACTGGGGTGGCGCCGGCGGCGGATCGGCTACCGCAGACGATCCCTCCGTCACCTGGCGGTGCTGCCGCTGGTGGCCCTGATCTGGCTGCCGCTGGCGCTCGCGCTCGCGTTCCCCGATACCCAGAACACCCGGGGCCCGACGATCCGCGAACTCGCCTACTGCGTTACCGCGGACGAAGAGCCGCAGCTCAATGTCCGTGCGAACGTGGGCGCACCGAACCTGTTCGGATACCTGCAACTGGATTCGTTTCCCAAAGGGGAGCTGAAGCGGATGGTTATGTATGACCAGGCGAATCAGGATGGCTGGCTGGAGTTCTCGGTCACCGTGCCGCCAGCCGCCGTGCCGTCAGATACCTGCCGACGGGCCCTCTACGTCTGGTCTTTGAATGGCCGGCAAAGCAAGCGCGAGCTCCAGCCGGAGGATCAGGTCAGACCGTTCAACGTCGATAGTCTGCCCGCCCCATAGGCGACAGATGCAGCTGGCAGGTCTTGCAGACCCGACCGGCCCTACTTGCCTGCGCCAACCACAACGATTGATCACAACACGTCGTATCGAGCCCTGCCCACTGGCTTGTAGCAGCACGGTGATTCGTCAACAATATGTGACAATTGCCTTGCCGGTTGGATCCCCAGCACGCAAACGGCGAACTGGACGACCGAGGCATGAAACACGCTGCGATGATCAGTCTCACCATCAAGGTCCGCCTTCCCGGCGACGATGCCGCAACGGTTACTCTCCGCGCCACGGCAGCGGGCGGAACGCTTGCTGTCGCGGACGACAAGGTCGAGTTTGCGCTGCCCGCGGACGCCCACGTCTATCTCACTTCAAAAGAAGACGCGAAGTTCGCCATCCCACCGCGGAAGACAACACTGCAACTGGAGCCTGCAACAACGTACACGCTGCGCGGCGACGCCACCCTCGCCGGCGGCCAAGTGGTTCTGTGGCTGATCGAATACGACGAGCGCAACCGGCTCGGTCACCACAAGCAGGCGTTACGCGGGGGCGAATTCGCACTGAGCTGGACCACGGCTAAGCGCCACCGTGCGTGTTGCCTCGCCCTGCGCATCAGCGGCACCGGCCACCTCCGGCTCGGGCCGCTCTCTCTGTCTACGCGCTCTGCCTGCGGAGACGAGCCAACGCCTGCGGTCCGCCACACGCCGGGCAGCGTGCAAACCGGTCCGCAGGGGCGGTTCCAGGCGTACTCGATCTTCTTCGATCCGGCCGGATACAAGGCGTATGTGGCACGGCATCACCGGTTTTACCACGACCGCCGACCCGACTGGTATGAGCGTTTGACGCAGCCATTTGCAGGTTGTTCGTCGGTGCTCGACATCGGTTGCGGCCCCGGCCTGCTGCTTGAGGCCTTGCGCTCCGCCGGGGTCGCGGACGTGGTCGGACTGGAGCGCGACCCGTTCTACCTGCAAACGTGCCGATCGCAGGGCCTCCCGGTCTACGAGCACGACCTAAACCAGCCGTTTCCGTTTATCGAGAGTGATCGCTTCGAGGGCATCGTCGCGCACGGTTCGTTCGATTATCTCGCCCCGATCGCAGTTCGCACCGTGCTGCGCGAGTGCCGCCGGGTGCTCAAGCCGGGCGGGCTGCTTTTCGTTGTCGCCAGGCTCGACGGGCAGGCGTCCGGCGACGAGACCCGGTGCTCCGTGCCGCTGGATCCACACCACGTGCGACAACTCCTCCACGAGGCCGGTTTCGCGCAGGCGGATATCTCCACCCACAAGCAGCGCATCGAGATTACCGCGCGACCTCGGCCTGACAGCCCGCGCTGGGAGACGCGTTTGATCGTGCTTCAGAGCAACGACCCCGTGTACCCCTGGTGTAACCGGCAAGCCATACTTCCGCCGTCCGACAACGCCTGGGACAACGGCAGTACGCGGGACTTCACGCTGCTGACAACGGCCGGCAAGGACGAAATCCGGGTCGCTGAGCAGCTTGTGGCCTACTACACGGGTTATCACAGCGCGGCGGAGCAAACACAGCGAGCGATCTGCCGCTGTGTCAGCACCGACGGAATCACCTGGCGCCGCGAACCGGACATCCCGGTCCTTGAGGCCGGTGAGCCGGGAGCCTGGGAT